>JAQUYZ010000127.1 GCA_028691625.1 Eubacteriales bacterium | reverse complement strand
AGGAATCATTGGTATGATAAGGTTATCTGTCGCCGTATAGGCATTGACTGTTAAAATGTTCAGTGCCGGCGGCGTATCGATGATAATATAATCATAATTATCCCGGATCGGGGCAATCCCGTTTTTTAACAGGTATTCTCTTCCCAGCATGCTAAATTCAAGCTCTGCTCCGCTTAAGAGAATATTTGAGGGAATAATATCGATGGTATCATTCCTCTGGATCACCTGATCGATAGGAACAGTGCCTTTCATCAGTTCATAGACCGTCGGACTGTTGTCAATTTCCGCACCAAGACAGAATCCCAAATTCCCCTGTGGATCGAGATCGATGGCTAATAGTTTATATCCTTTTTCCGCTAAGCCGCTAACCATGGCGCTTGCAGTGGAAGTCTTTCCTACTCCGCCTTTCTGATTTGTAATCGCTACTGTTTTAGACATCAGTTGAACCCTCCATTTCGTTGAGTGTTTATTTTAAAGGCTTGCTCCCTGTCCGATTCCGGGTCATGCGGCAAGCCCTGATTAGTCTTCTTGATGCATCAGTTTTTTGTGGTTCTCAATCTGGGTACGAAATACAAATTCGCAGAGTACTCTTTCCTCTTCCCCGCTGATATTCATGAACCGGCATCCATATTTAAATCTGTATCCGCCCCGGAAGGGGCCTCGTTCCCTTCTTAGAACCTCGGCCTGGGCAATAAATCCCGGCCTCAGCATATTTAAGTCAATTTCGATCCTCTGCTTCTTAAACAAAACTCTGCTGGTATAAAAGCCTATTCCTCCCAGACTGATATCTCTGGTATGAATCGGTTCATTCATCGCAAAGGCCTTTTTGTTTCTACCGAGGGAGAAAGCTCTGACAAGCTTTGTATTCATAAACACTTTTACTTTCAGGTAGTTTCTGCGCTCCTGCTTGTCGTCGATTTTGATGATTGTCAAATTAAGCTGGGAGCTGGTAGACAGCGTCACTTCTGCATTCATGTATACAATCCCGTCCTGTAAATATCCCACCACCTCGACGATAGATTTATGGGGGATCAGTCCAAAATTCTCTCCTGCCAGAATAACTCGTTCGCCCATAGAAGTAACCGCTAAGGAAGAAACAGTTACCTCCTCTTCCGCATAAAAAACATCCATTTTAATGTAAGAACTGTCAGTCAAGCTCTTTTCACCTCATCTCATCAATTGAATACGCATTCAACTTTACCCCGCCGTCACAAGAGACGGAGAAATTGGCTGCCTCGTTATAAAGTCCCGTGAATGATCGTTCCATCCGCCCAGAATAACCTGCAATGCTCGATGTTATCCAATTCAAAATGAAATTTTTCTTCCCCGAAAAAGATTTTTACTCCTTGATAGATTTTCCGCTTGCAGATAATGGAGCCCGGGAATTCCATCGTCCAGTTCTTCTCCGCCTGCTGTATCTGGAAATTAAGCTGATCGACTTTATCCCTGATGACAAGAATCTGCTTCTTTGCTAAGGCGAGCTGTTCCATTACATCCTCTCCCGCATTCATTCTGGATTGACTCATTTTCTGAGCACCCTCCACCAGAAGCTGCATCCTTGCGCTGAACTCATCCCTTTCCTTTGTCAGCTTTTCAATGGTTTCCGTGTCCATGTTTTTTATCCCGATCACTTCGATCCTTGTGTTTCGTTCGCTTTCGGATCCGATGTCTTTCGCCCTTAATTCCCCCAGGACCCTGACATCGCCGCCTACAATCAGTTCACGGCTGCCGCCCAGCGCAATATTTCCCATACAGGTTACATTGCTGTCGATGATATAATCTACGTTGATTTCTCCCTCCACGTGGATATTCGCATGCTCAATATATTTACACTTCAGATTTCCGCCGACATAAATGCTGTTTGCTCCGCCTCCATTGATCCCTTTAGAAATATGAACATTTCCAGCCGCTTCAATGGTTGCATCTTCCACGACTCCCTTTATAATAATATTCCCTCCGGATTTCACGGAAAAACCGTCACTGACGTCTCCTTCAATCGTAACATCCCCTGAAAAATTGACATTGCCTGTGAGCTGATCCACATCCCCGTTGATCTTCAGCATGTCGTTGACATCGATGGTATCCCTTATAAATCGGATCACTCCGTCACAGTCAGAGACCAGCAGGGTATCATCCTGCACGAGATGTGTATTTTTTCCTACTGGAGACGGCGCCGGCCGGCCGTTCTTTGCCGGCATGATGCCCCCAAAAATGTTCATGCCCTCGGTACCTTCAGATTCTTTTTTAATCTCGGCAAGCACCTGATCCTTTTTCACGATCTGAAAATAATCCAGATTCTTATAATCTATTGTGCCTTCCATATTGATCTCAGGACTGTATTCCGCGTCCCTTTTTACAAAAAAGCAGATCGTCCCGTCTTCTCCATTGATCGGGGCCAATCCCTTTGCAACCTCAATCTTGATATTATAAATTGGCCTTGCTGCCAGCTTTTCCACAGAAGACTCTTTAATCCCATATGTGATGCGATTCGCATACAGCGCCTCAATCAACTGCTCCTTCGTAACCGGAAGAGGATTCTCGCCCTGTTTGACCAGCTTGATAAAGCCCGTCATACTGTCGTCACTTGCCGTTACTTCGATCAAAATGACAGCCGGAATCTCAGGTTGATTGATTTCAGGAGTTTCCATCTGATCCATATTCTTCTCCAATCCAACACAGCGTAAATTGTAAAAAATGAAATAATCAGTCTGATTTTAGTTTAATTTGATCATAGCACAACTTGCGGCCACATTAAACTATAACTTTATAAATTCGTACAATAATCATACAAATTAAACTGAGGGTGTAATTTTAGGATTATCTGAGCTGGTTGATGACCTTTTCCATCTCGTCGGCGGTCTGAACAACCTTTGATCCAAAAGAGAACCCCTTGGAAGCTTCGATCATCTTCACCATTTCCTGTGCAAGCTGAGTTCTTGAGTTTTCCAGGTATCCGACCTTTATCTCCGGATTTTCAACAGCTACCCCTTCTCCTGAAGTCTCGTTCGCCTTGAATTGATTTCCGCCCGCCAGCTCCAAACCGTATTGATTTGCGAATGCATAAACTGCGACTTGTTTGGAGTCAAATCCACCGGCGGAGGTCACGTTGCCATCGGCATCCTGCGTTGCACCGGCAATCCCGATCCGTTCTCCCTCCGCATTCAACACGAAATTCCCGGCGCTGTTGACGAGATATGTGTTGGATTCGTCCACACTCAGGTGAAAATTTCCGTCACGCGTATAGGTAATCGACCCGTCTTCCCTGTTTTCAATTGCAAAAAAGCCGTCTCCCAGGATCGCACAGTCCATCGGCATACCGGTGCTCTTCAGATCCCCCTGGGTGAAATCCACTCCTGTCTTCTGAACGCGGACACCGTGTCCATTGGAAATATAGTTGCCCTCTCCGGCTCCTCCGTATAGGCTCTGATACAGTAAGGCGGAAAATGCAGCCTGCTGCGGTTTATAGGCCGTTGTCCCGATATTGGCGATGTTGTTTGCAATGGTGTTGAGGTTGGTTTGCTGAGTGACTAGGCAGGATGCTCCTGCGTAAAATCCTCTGATCATATTTTTTCTCCTTTTCGAGTCGCCTGCCGGGGCATTTCCTTTCACGGTTTCCCGCGAGACTACCCTCGGCACGGCGCCATTATAAACAAAAGGTTCTGTTTATCCGATGCGGCCGATTTGGTTTACGGTAATCTCATTGATCGCATCATACATCTTAATGAGCTGTGTGCACGAATTGTAGTGATTCTGTCCCGCTATGATCTTGCTCATCTCCTGTGCCATGTTGATATTGGATTTTTCCACCATACCCTGCATGATGGCATACGCACCGGTTTCTGCCTGCTCATAGCCGCCTTCCTCACTTTGGAAAACGCCGTTTCCTACGCTTTTCAATACCGTTTCCTCATTGATCACCGCAACAAAAAGCGTATCTGCTTCCTCTCCGCCGACGCTGATGGCTCCGGAGGGGCTGACCGTGAAGCTGCTGCTCTCAAGATTGATGGTGTCCTCCCCGTCATTCAGAACTTTACCGACGCCCGGAAGGTACAGATCTCCTTCTTCATCAATTTCGAACTGACCGTTTCTGGTAAGAACCTGTCCGAAGGCCTCGCTTTCCACCAGGAAGAAACCCTCTCCGTTGATGGCCATATCAACGGATCTCCCGGTGCTTTCCAGACTTCCCTGCGTAAAGTCTGTATATTCTGTGCTGTTTACAGTCAAAAATGCTCCGGTGCCGATATTGTTCTGTGCCACACTGTCCAGCTCACTCAGCCTGTTGATCATATGTTCTCCAAAACTGGACTCCATCGTTGACTGGCTCTTATATCCCGCTGTTGTCGCATTTGCGATATTGTTGGATATTACGTTCAATGCTTTCTGCTGTGTAAAAACACCCGCGGCCGCTGCATAAAATCCTCTTACCATTCCGCTACCTCCCAATCTTTATCTTCATTAATAATTGCTCATTCTGTTCTTCATTTTAATGATTGCCGCTGAATGGATCTGTGAAACCCTTGACTCTGTTATACTCAGAACCTCGGCGATTTCCTTCAGCTTCAAGCTTTCATAGTAGTAAAGTGAGACGACAAGCCTCTCCTTCTCATTCAGCTGATCGATGGCCTCCATCAGTTTGTCCTTCAGCTCTTCGTATAAAATTCCCGTTTCCGGTGATTCCCTGTCATTTTCGTTGACAATGAGCGGTGATGCGATCATCATTTTTTCATTGATTGCTTCCTCATAGGAAAGAATAATCGAATTGTGCCGCTGCTGGAGAATTTTGTCCAGGTGAGGCAGGGATATGTCCATCCGTTCTGCGATTTCCAGTTTCGTGGGCTCCTTGCCCCGTTCGGCATAGAGCTCGCTGTACACTTCGTCCAGTTCCTTTGACAGGTTTCGTTGATTTCGCGGAACCCAGTCCTGTTTTCGCATGAAGTCAATAATTGAACCCTTGATTTTCAAGGAAGCAAAGGTTTCAAATTTGTTTCCCATGTCAGGATCAAATTTTTCCACCGCATCGATTAAAGCTATAATCCCTTGATTCACCATATCGTCGAGCTGCCCGAAATTGCTGTAACTGCCTTTAAAGCGCAAGACGATTTTTCTGACCAGACCGGTATATTGGAGCACAATTTCATTTCTCGCTTCAATGCTTCTATTCGCTTTGTAGTACCGCCACTGTTGCTGTATTTTATCTTCTTCTGTCATTTCAGCGGAATTCATGTAACCTCACCTCTTTTCAAGGAAATAATCTGTTTTACTTCGATACGCAAGAAAACGTTCCAATCCTATTCTTTGAGTTGTATGATGCCAATTGCCTGAATCTGTATATTGGTATCGATTTCGTTGAAGGACAGCACCGTCAGGTTTGGCAGAAACTGATCGATCAGCCTCTTGAAGTATATCCTTACAATGGGTGATGTGAGGATGACCGGCTGGTGAATCAGCTCCTTTACTTTTTCAATCTGCTCTGTTACACCCTCCACAATTCTTTGGACCACCTGGGGCTCAATTGCGAGATAAGTCCCGTGTTCACTCTTTTTTGCAGAGCTGAGGATTGTATTCTCAATCCCCTGATCCAGGGATATCACCTTTATGCTGCTGCCGTCCGTATATTTTCTTGTAATGGTCCTCTTCAGCTTTTGTCTGACATACTCTGTCAGCATATCGGTATCCTTGATGGCTACACCCTGATCGCCGATGGTTTCCAGTATACTTTCCATGTCACGGATGGGAACGCCCTCTTTCAGGAGATTCATCAGGATCTTCTGAAGGTCGGAAACACTGATCACTCCTGGTATTACATCATCCACGATAGCCTGGTTCCCCTTGGCTGCATTCTGCAGGAGAATGTTGATGTCCTGGCGGCTCACTAATTCGTGGATGTGCCGTTTAACCACCTCCGACATATGGTTTACAATAACAGAAAGC
>JAQUYZ010000126.1 GCA_028691625.1 Eubacteriales bacterium | reverse complement strand
AACAGTGCTCTTGTAAGCACATCCTCATCCTGCTCCACATACTGTGCGACTTCCTTCATGATTTTTTTCAGCTCCGGCTCGATGAGATCAGCAGGTCTGACTGTGATCACCTCATCGTCCCCGATGATCTTTTTGATGATCTCTTCCTTGATTGGAACGGTTGTTTTTCCATACATGCCCTTGACAAGCTGTTTCACTTCATTCGGAACCATTTTATATCTTTCTCCGGCCACGATATTAAGAACAGCCTGGGTTCCGACGATTTGGCTGGTCGGTGTTACAAGAGGCGGATAACCGAGATCTTCTCTGACTCGCGGGACCTCCCTCAGCACTTCTTCAAACTTATCCATGGCGTTGGACTGCTTCAGCTGAGATACGAGATTAGACAACATACCACCAGGCACCTGATAAATCAGTGTATTGATGTCAACACCCATCAGCTTCGGATCAAGCAGTCCGGAAGCGATGTATTTCTCCCTGATCGGCCTGAAATACTCAGCGGCATGATTCAAAAGATCCATATTCAGTCCGGTGTCGTATTCTGTTCCTCTGAGCGCATACGCCAAAGGTTCCGTGGACGGCTGGGATGTGCCTTCTCCGAATGGAGACAGGGCTGTATCGACAATATCCACCCCGGCTTCCGCTGCTTTCATATAGGCCATGCTCCCCATCCCGCTTGTCGCATGGGTATGAAGTTCAAGTGGAATCTTGACGGCTTTTTTGATCTGTTTTACCAACTCAAATGTATTATATGGGCTCAGCAGACCGGCCATATCCTTGATGCAAATGGAATCCGCTCCCATTTGCTCGATTTCCCTGGCAAGCTGTATGAACACCTCATTGGTATGAGCAGGACTGATGGTATAGGAGATTGCCCCCTGCGCATGTCCACCGTATTTCTTTGTAGCCTCAATGGATTTTTGAAGGTTTCTGGTATCGTTCAGCGCATCAAAGATACGAATAATGTCGATTCCGTTACCGATCGCCTTGTTTACGAATTCGTCCACCACATCATCCGCGTAGTGTTTGTATCCGAGAAGGTTCTGTCCTCTTAAAAGCATTTGCAGCTTTGTATTTTTCACATTTTTTCGAATCGTTCTCAGCCGTTCCCATGGATCCTCATTCAAAAATCTGAGACAGGCATCAAAGGTTGCTCCTCCCCATACCTCCATTGCATGATACCCTACACCATCCAAAAGCTCCAGTGCAGGCAGCATTTCCTCGGTTGTCATACGAGTTGCGATCAAAGACTGGTGGCCATCCCGCAGGACCGTTTCCGTTATGTTTACCTTTGCCATGTATTTTCCTCCATTTTTCCAGATGTCTTATATTCCAATTTTAGCTAATATTATATAGTAGTATAATTGGTAAAAGCAATACTATTCTGTGAATGTATACAATATATAATCAGGAGTGGGTTCGCACATTACAGGAATTCAATGCTGTCTCCGGTTCGCACGATACCGCCCTGCAGTACCTTCGTAAAAATACCTTCCGTCGGCATGACGCAGGTTCCGGTCTGCTGCTTGATAGCACAGCCATGATGGCATTCCTTTCCGATCTTGGAAACCTCCTGCACGGTTTCTCCGATTTTCAGTTTTGTTCCGATCGGCAGCGTCTTCAGCTCGATTCCCTGGGTTGTGATATTTTCCGCAAATACGCCTGCTCCGAGATTCAGGCCCATTTCCCTCATCTTGTCGACGCTCTCATCTGCCAGCAGGCTGACCTGCCGGATCTCATCCAGTCCGCAGTGAGCGTCTCCCTTAATACCGCCGTCAATAAACTCTGCCTGCTCCACCGGAAGTTTTATTACACCTGTTTTATCACTGGTATTGATGGACAATACTTTTGCCATAAAATGCCTCCTCACTTATTTATATAGTCACCGGATTTTCCTCCGGACTTCTTCACCAATCTGATATCCGTGATCCGCATCCCCCTGTCGATGGCCTTACACATATCATAAATCGTAAGGGCTGCAACAGAAACAGCGTGGAGGGATTCCATTTCGATTCCCGTTTTGCCGATCGTGCCGGCACAGGCTTCGATATGAACTGCTGAATTTTCCTCATCCAGAGTAAAATCCATTTCAATACCCGTTATCATGATATTATGACACATGGGGATCGCCGATGATGTATTTTTCGCAGCCAGAATTCCGGCAGTCTGCGCCACTGACAGCACATTTCCCTTTTCCATGGTGCCGGCTTTAATACGTCTCAACGTTTCAGGCTGCATATGGATGCTGCCTTTGGCGACGGCAACCCTTTTGGTATCAGCCTTTTCTCCCACATCCACCATCCTGGGCCGCCCATTTTTATCAATATGGGTTAACTCACTCATGTCACCCTCCGATCTGGCTCATGCCACGATCCACCGGCTTCGCTCCATCGTTGAGGTGGTGCTTTTCCCCTTTACGCAGTATGGCATTTCTAATTGTTTCCTTTAACAGCACATCATCGTTCTTATTTAATATTTCCCCTAAATCGATTTCTTCATCCGTATGCAGGCATGGTTTTAGCTTTCCATCTGCAGTCAGCCGGATCTTGTCGCAGCTGCCGCAGAATTGGTTGCTCATGGGGCTGATAAATCCGATATTGCCCAATGCCTCCGGGTATTTATAAATTTCCGCAACCCCCTCCTGTTTGTTCAGGGGGATCAATCCGGGCAGTTTACTTTTTATTTCTTCGCTGGACAGATAGCGATACTCACAGTTTTTTTCAGCCTGGCCGATCGGCATCAGCTCGATAAAGCGGATATTAATGGGATGATTGATGGTAAGCTGAATAAAATCAAGAATCTCATCGTCATTGAAGCCTGCCATAGCGACTACATTCAGCTTCAGGGGCTTCAGTCCGACCCTCAGTGCCGCATTGACACCTGCAAAGGCTGCGTCAAGGTCGCCTCCCCGGGTGATCTCTTCATATTTATCGTATTTCAGGGAGTCAACGCTGATGTTGACTCTATGCAAGCCTGCCTTTTTCAAGGCCTCGGCTTGATCTGCCAGCAAGGTTCCGTTTGTCGTCATGGCCAACTCCTCCACGCCGTCTATCTTTGCCAGGCTCTCAACGAGGTGCACAATCCCTTTTCGTGCCAAAGGCTCGCCGCCGGTAAGCCGATACTTTTTGATCCCCAGCGCTACAGCAGCTTTTACGATCCTTTCTATATTTTCAAAGGACAATATTTTATCATGCCCCAGATTTTCAATGCCTTCTTCCGGCATGCAATACCTGCATCGCAGGTTGCACCGGTCTGTTACGGATATTCTCATATAGCTGATTTCTCTGCCAAAACTATCCTTCATCGCTTCCCCCATACTTGTCCGATTTCTAATAAGATCGATTTCAGACATATCTCAGTGATTTACCTGTATCAAATCATTTTAACATTTCGCATCCCCTTCCGTCAATTCATCCGGACCGCAAAAAGAGAAAAACCGGGGATTACCCGGTTTCTCATGAGCTTCATACTTTTATTATACTTCCACAGATGCCAGAATATCTTGCACGTAATTCGGCAGAGCAAACGCTCCATAGTGCAGCTCTGTATTGTAATACCTTGTCTTCAGGCCGAACTGCTTCCAGATTTCAGGCTTCATATCGTTGATCGGATCAAAGGACTTGGATGCAAATCCAAAATACCAGTACCCAGATGCATAGGTCGGCATATTATAGCCAAATACCTTCGCGATCGGGAAGGTTTTCTTAATCTTTGCATGGGCCTTTTTCATCTCTTCGATGTCGCCCTCATAGAAAGCTCCCTCATGCTGGTTGATCAGGATTCCCTTATCGCTTAGAACTCTGTAGCAGTCCTGATAAAATCCGACTGTGAAAAGACCTTCCCCCGGTCCTGCAGGATCTGTGGAGTCCACCAGAATCAGATCGTAAGCACCGGTCGGTGCTTCCTTCACAAATTTCAGCCCGTCATCGAACATCAGGTTCAATCTGGGTTCACTGGTAAATACGGATGAAGTGGACGGCATATATTTCTGACAAGCCCGGACGACAGCCTCATCAATTTCAACCATATCGATCTTTTCAATCGTTTTGTATCTTGCTATTTCTCTTGCCGTGCCGCCGTCACCCGCTCCGATGATCAGTACGTTCTTGATGTCTGGATTGACGCACATGGCCGGATGGCAAATCATGTCGTGATAGACAAACTCATCCTTTTCCGTTACCTGGGTATACCCGTCGAGAACCATGAATACACCGAAGGTTTCATTGCGGAACATTTCAAGCTTCTGAAAGGGAGTCTGCTCCACATGTAGGATCTCGCTGACTTTCAGAGAAAGCTTTACATCGTCATCCATATAATATTCTGAAAACCACAAATCATTGTTTTTAATTAGCATTAAAGCACCTCCTGTTATTTATCCGGCATATTCTTGCCGTAAAATACTTCATCCATTTCTTTTCTTAATTTGGCTGTGATCCGGTTGATCTCATCCGTGGAAATATCATCCACTGAGAAATTAAAAAAGTAATTGTCCAGGTCGAAGCTTTTCAGCTTGCACTTGGTATGGAAGATGTTTTCCTGAAATACATTGACGTCGATCATAAAGTACTGATCAATCAGATCCTGGCCGATGTAATTCTGGATCGAGTTGAGTTTGTGATCGATGAACATCTTTTTTCCTGTGATATCTCTGGTAAAGCCCCTTACGCGGTAGTCCATCGTCATCATGTCAGCTGCAAAGCTTTCAATCAAGTAGTTTAATGCCATCAGAGGTGAAATCTCGCCGCAGGTGGATACATCAATATCCGCCCGGAATGTGCATACGCCTCCGTCGGGATGATATTCGGGATAGGTGTGCACGGTGATGTGACTTTTATCTAAATGAGCAACAACAGAAGGATTATCAACCTGTACTTCTGATTCCGGCGGTGCGCTTCCCTCACAAATCAGGATGGTTACGCTTGCTCCCTGGGGGTCATAATCCTGCACCGCTATATTCAAAATTTTCGCGCCGATGATTTCCGTAACATTTCTTAAAATCTCTGTCAGCTTTGCAGCATTGTACTGCTCATCAATATACTCGATATATGCCCGGCGGTCCTCAACGGTCTTGGTATAGCAGATGTCATACATGTTAAAGCTCAATGTCTTTGTTAAATTATTAAAGCCATATAATTGTAATTTTTCCAATTTGACATTCCCACAACCTTTCTATCTGAATATTCTTATCGCAATTGAACAATTATACATTGTACCATCTGTCATCAAAAAATGCAATGGACTTGTCCCAAGATTTTTCATCCAGATTTTTTCTGTTCTTTCACCTCTCAGGATTAATGATTTGTTAATTGTGGTATAATATACGCAGATTATTTAACGGCTTTACGCCAATAGAATGAAGAGGTGATCCATTATGACTGATGCGGGCTTGAAAAGCTTACTTGCCCTTCTGCTTAGAAACAAAGATGTTGTTGTCTCTCTGCTTGATAATTTCAAGCCGGACGATATTGAAAGAGGCATATTGGCTATTCCGGAGGATATGATTAGCCGTGACATCAAAATGCTGATCATGGATAAGGCAGGTGATTATCTGAACGATTATGCGCTTCATTTTCTTCAAGATGCTATCTTTGTGGATCTGGATGTCCAGGCAAAGCAGCTTGGCAGACTGAAGGCAAAATATATGCTGAATATCACACGGCTGGATTTTTCCGGGAATACTCATAAAATCAAGCTTTCCTACCGCGAGGATGTAAAATCGGCGGGCAATTTTATGCAAAACATGGCAGTCAAGGCAGCAGGTTTGAAGGGCAGCTATCTCCAAACCGCTACAGAAATTATGAGGCTGGATTTCATCCGGGTTGAGCAGGACACCATCACAATTGATCTGGATATGCCGGAATTCGCAAAAAAAATCCCACCCACGCTGAACATCAGTTATGTCAGCAGCGAAGACGGGATCCTTAAACTAAAGTTTCATGTTTATTTTGCGTAAA
>JAQUYZ010000125.1 GCA_028691625.1 Eubacteriales bacterium | reverse complement strand
GGTTCAGCCTGATAAAGTCTCTGATATTGTTGAAAAACATCTCATCGGCGGCGAAGTCGTGGCGGATCAGGAAATTTCAGATGTTGATAAGACATTTATCGACAAACAGAAAAGAATCGTTTTGAGAAACTGCGGATTGATCAATCCGGAGAATATTGAGGAATACATAGCAACAGGCGGCTATGAAGCGACGAAAAAAGTAGTTACTTCCATGACGCCTGATGAAGTAATCGCGGAAATTAAGGTTTCCGGGCTTAGAGGACGAGGCGGTGCCGGTTTCCCGACCTGGTTTAAATGGAATGCCGCAAAATCATCTCCCGGTAAAGAAAAGTATATGGTATGTAATGCCGACGAAGGAGATCCGGGCGCATTCATGGACAGAAGCGTTTTGGAGGGTGACCCTCATTCCCTCATCGAAGGTATGATCATCGGCGGATTTGCCATGGGTGCATCGGAAGGTGTGATTTATGTTCGTGCGGAGTATCCGCTGGCAATCCACAGACTTGAGATTGCTATGGCCCAGGCCAGAGAAAAAGGCTATCTGGGAAAGAACCTGTTCGGATCCGACTATAGCTTTGATATCAGGATCAAAGCGGGGGCCGGAGCATTCGTATGCGGTGAAGAAACTGCGTTGATTGCTTCTCTGGAAGGGGAACGAGGCATGCCCAGACTGAAACCGCCGTTCCCTGCACAGAAGGGATTCTGGCAGAAGCCAACAAATATTAATAATGTTGAAACATTTGGAAATGTTCCATGGATTATTTCCAACGGCGGAGCGGCCTTCGCAGCGATTGGAACTGCTCAGAGCAAGGGGACGAAAGTATTCGCTTTGGCCGGAAAAATCAAAAAGGGCGGACTCGTTGAAGTTCCTATGGGCCTGCCTCTAAAAGACGTCATTTACGGAATCGGAGACGGGATCAAGAATGGAAAAGCGTTTAAAGCCGTTCAGATGGGTGGCCCATCCGGCGGATGTATTCCTGCTTCTTTGATCGACACCCCGGTAGATTATGAAAATATTACAAAAACCGGTGCAATCGTCGGTTCCGGTGGTATGATCGTTATGGATGAAACGACCTGTATGGTAGATATGGCTCGATACTTCCTTGATTTTACAAGAAAAGAATCCTGCGGAAAGTGTAATTACTGCCGTGTCGGAACCAAGAGAATGCTTGAGATACTGGAAAGAATCACCATAGGCGAAGGAAAAGACGGAGACATTGAACTGCTGGAAGAGCTGGCACAGAAAATCAAAGATGGTTCCATGTGCGGACTTGGCCAGACGGCTCCAAACCCTGTACTTACTACGATCAAGTATTTCAGGAATGAATACGAGGATCATATTTATAAGAAAAAGTGTACTGCTCACGCATGTAAACCATTATTGACCTTTACCATTAACGACAACTGTACAGGATGCACACTCTGCGCCAGAAAGTGTCCTGTTCACGCGATTAAGGGTGAATTGAAGAAACCCCATGAGATCGATCAGGACCTTTGCATCAAGTGCGGAAAATGCGAGGAAACTTGCAGATTCAACGCGATCATCAGAGATTAAGGGAGAGAGGTGAAGAAAGATGAAAAAATTTAGATTAAATATCGACGGAAAAGAAGTTTTCGGGCTTCCGGGACAGACGATTCTGGATGTTGCGAAAGAAAATGATATCTACATCCCAACTCTCTGCTTTGATGAAAGAACTGAGATTTATGGTGCTTGCGGGATTTGCGTGGTCGAGGTCGAAGGCAACCCTAAAATGGTGAAGGCTTGTGCTACGGAAATCGCGCCGAACATGATCATTAAAACCACGACTGAGAGAGTAAAGGAATCAAGAAAGACAAATCTTGAGCTGCTGTTATCCAACCACGTTGGAGACTGCAGACCTCCCTGTGTATTGGCTTGTCCTGCAAACACAGACTGCCAGGGATATGTTGGCCTGATCGCAAACGGTGAATTTGAGAAGGCCATCGAGCTGATCAAGAATAAGATTCCGCTGCCCGGAGCAATCGGAAGAGTCTGTCCGCATCCTTGCGAAGACAACTGCAGAAGAAAGCTCATCGACGAACCGATTTCCATCGCCTGGCTGAAGAGATTCGCTTCCGATATGGACTTGTCCGGTGATGATCCCTTCATGCCTGATATCGCCCCTGCTACCGGAAAATCCGTAGCAGTCATCGGCGGAGGACCTATGGGACTTTCCGCAGCATATTTCCTCAGGATCATGGGACACGATGTAACGATTTATGAAGCAATGCCGAAGCTTGGCGGTATGCTGAGATACGGTATTCCGGAATACAGACTGCCAAAGGAAGTGCTTGATGAGGAAATCTATCTTATTGAAAAAATGGGCGTGACGTTGATGCCGAATACAAAGATTGGCGCAGACCTTTCTTTTGCGTCCATTAAAAAAGATTTCGATGCAGTGCTGATTGGAATCGGTGCCTGGGTTTCCACCGGTGTGGGTTGCAAGGGCGAGGATGCTGACGGCGTCATCGGTGGTATCGACTTCCTCCGAAAAGTTGTTCGAAATGAAGAAATCAAGCTTGGCGAGAATGTTGCGATCGTCGGAGGCGGTAACACTGCCATGGATGCCTGCAGAACCGCCGTAAGACTTGGCGCAAAGAAGGTTTACAATATCTATAGACGAACCAAGGATGAAATGCCGGCTGACATGGTAGAAATCGTGGAAGCAGAAGAAGAAGGCGTTATCTTCAAGAACCTGACCAATCCGATCGAAGTGATCAAGGATGAAAGCGGGCATGTGAAGCAGGTTCTGCTTCAGGTGATGGAGCTTGGTGAACCGGATGCAAGCGGAAGAAGAGCACCGAGACCGATTGAAGGGAAAACAGAGACGCTCGATATCGACACAATGATCCTTGCAATCGGTCAGGCAGTAGACCCAAAGGGCTTTGAAGGGCTTGACCTTACGAGGAAGAAGGGCATTGCATACGATCCGGAGACCTTCATGACCAGTATGGAAGGCGTATTTGCAGGCGGCGACTGCGGAAATGATAAGATTTCCATCGCGATCGAAGCAATTGCAGACGCAAAGAAGGCTTCCAATATCATTGACGCATATCTGGCAGGCGAAACCATCAAGTATGAGAAGCCTTACACGGTAGAAAGACATGACATTTCGGAAAAAACCTTTGAAGATAGAGAAAGAGAATGCAGACCGAAGATGGATCATCTCCATGCGGAAGAAAGAAACGACAACTTTACAGAGGTCGTATTCGGCTATGACGAAGAGCAGGCGATCGCGGACGCGAATCGATGCCTGGAATGCGGCTGTCATGATTATTTCGAATGCAAGCTCATTGACTTTGCAAATGAATATAAAGTTGCACCGGATAGATTTGCAGGAGATGTGAATAAGATCGAGTTTGAAGACAATCATCCGTTTATTGTGAGAGATCCGAACAAGTGTATCCTTTGCGGATTGTGCGTTCGTGTCTGTGATGAAGTTATGGGCGTGGGAGCACTGGGACTGGTACACAGAGGGTTTGACACCGTTGTAAAACCGACTCTGGAAAAACCGCTGGTTGAATCCGGCTGCGTATCCTGCGGCCAGTGTGTCAGCGTATGTCCGACCGGCGCATTAGGGGAAAGACTTACGATTGCAAAGTCTGTTCCGCTGGATACTGAAAAAACAGATACAACCTGTTCCTATTGTTCCGTTGGCTGCAGCCTGCACCTCGAAACCTACGGCGATATGCTGATCAAGGCAGTCCCTGATAAGGAAGGTGCAGTAAACAAAGGACTTCTCTGCGGAAAGGGCAAGTTTGGATTTGACTGTGCTGAGCTGGAAGGCAAGCTACTTGATCCGATGATCAAGAAGGAACATGGACTGGAAGAAGTAGACTACCATGAAGCATTCGTACTGACTGCAAAGAAGGCTCAGTCCATCGCAGCCAAGTACGGCAAGGATGCGGTCGCGGTAGCGATTTCCGACAGATATACAAACGAAGAAGCTTATGCAATCAAGAAGTTTGCTGACACCATCGGCGCAAGAACACTTTGCTTCAATCACAGGGAAAACGGTCTTGCAAAGGTATTGGGCTTCGATGCATCTCCAAATACCATTGATGAACTCCTCGCAACAGAAGTGATTCTGGTTACAGGGTTTAATACTGTACTTAACCCGGTCATTCAGTTAAAATTGAAACAGGCTGCGGAAGCCGGCGCGAAAGTCGTTCTCATTAACCCGGTGGGATATGAGCAGCACTTTGAATTTGCGTCTAAGGTTATTTATGTGAAGAATGATGTGACCTTCCTGAAGGAAATTGCGAAGGCGTTGCTGGATATGGGCAAGACCTCCGAAGCGGAAGGCTTTGACGAATTTGTTTCCAGTCTGTCCAAGGCAGTTGTAAGTGATGCTGCGAAAGAGATTGCCGCATTGTATGGAACTGCAAAGAAAGCGATGATCGTATTCCAGCAGAATTTCGCAACTGCAGACGCCGCAACTCTGATTGCCGACATCGCAGTCGTATCCGGGCACATCGGTTCGCCGAGAGACGGTATTCTGATGGTGAAAGCAAAGAATAACAGCCAGGGGCTGATTGATCTTGGAATCAGATCCGGAGCAGAGACAATGGACGGAGTGAAAGCGTTGCTGATCTTCGGCGAGGATGTTAAGGCAGACCTCTCCGGTCTGGAATTTCTGATGGTTTCTGACACTCATATGACCGATACAGCCAGAAAAGCGGATGTCATCATCCCCGGTACTGCGTTTGCTTCCACAGATGGAACCTATACCAATACAGAACGAAGATTGCAGCCGGTACGCCAGGCGATTACGGAAGAAGTTTCCTTCAGTAACTGGGAAATCGCTGCGGAGCTTGCGCACGTATTTGAGGTTGAAATGCCGTACGACGACACCTATGACATTTCTGTTGATATGGACGACAACCTTTACAAATACAAGTATGCCGAAATCGGCGAAATCTTAGGAGGAGTGCTTG
The DNA here is from genome assembly GCA_028691625.1 of Eubacteriales bacterium. Classification (GTDB taxonomy): domain Bacteria; phylum Bacillota; class Clostridia; order Peptostreptococcales; family Anaerovoracaceae; genus Anoxybacterium. Next base: position 1,034 of record JAQUYZ010000125.1, on the reverse strand, counting down.
TTCCTGAAAAAACAGTCTTAAAGACTGTCGGTGATGTGGAATTTGTGAAACCGTTGGATTCAACTGACAATCTGATGAACATGATTTCCGAGAGATTGCCAAAACCTGTAAAATAGGTTTATAACAAGACACAAACTGACAGAGGTTATTGTTACAATAGCCTCTGTTTCGTTTGATTCAAATATAACAAAGATTAGCCATGGCTACGAGGTATTATGTGTCTTTTGTTTCAATTTTCAGTTTATTTCCAATGTATACATGGTTTACGATATTGACAAATATATAACGAAATGCTAACATGGTAACCGTGAGTTGAATCACAGCGCTATTATGCAGATCGCAGCAGTTATAATCTATGATTCAAAATATACATTGGAGGGACCCCAGATGAAAAACATGAAGGTTTTGACCGCCGAAGAGGTGGCAAAGTTTGTTGAGGACGGACAGACGCTGGCGTCAAGCGGTTTCGTTGGAAGCGCCATTCCTGAATCACTGACAAAGGCATTGGAAAAAAGATTTCTAGAAACCGGATCACCGAAGGAGCTGACATATTTTTATGCAGCGGCTCAGGGAAACCGGGACGGCAGAGGAGCAGATCATTTCGCACATAAGGGCATGACAAAAAGAGTCATCGCAGGGCATTATAATACAGCTCCGGCTCTTGGAAAGTGCATTTTAAATAACGAGATTGAAGGCTACAATCTTCCGCAGGGCACCTTATCCCAGCTTTGCAGGGATATTGCAGCCCAAAAGATTGGAACCATAACTCATGTAGGATTGAATACCTTTGTGGATCCGAGAAAGCAGGGCGGAAAGCTGAACGAAATCACCACGGAGGAGATCGTGGAAGTGGTGGAAATTCTGGGCGAAGAAAAACTGCTTTATAAGGCGTTCCCGATCCATATTGCGTTCATCAGAGGCTCCTATGCCGATGAGCTTGGAAATGTAACGATGGAAAGGGAAGTAGGAACCCATGAAGTGACAGCACTCGCGCAGGCGGCGAAAAACAGCGGCGGCAAGGTATTTGTTCAGGT
>JAQUYZ010000124.1 GCA_028691625.1 Eubacteriales bacterium | reverse complement strand
AGTGAAGCAATTATAGATTACGCATATAACCGTCCGAATGCTTTGATTGTTTTGGCTGATTATGGAGAAGTTAACACAGATAAAGGTAAGCGTTAAATAGACCATCACCTGTAACGGCGGTTGAAAAAGTTGTACAATCACAATATTAATAAAGTTGAAAAAGTAAGCAAACTTTTTCAACCAGGAAATGGAGTGATGGTATGAACACACAAAAAGCTACCAAGGAGTATCGGCTCACGCAATGGGTGCAGGTGATGCAGGAACGACGGAATTGTGGGCAGAGCGTCAAGGAATTCTGCCAGAGGTCAGGAATAAGCAGGAATGCGTACTTCTATTGGCAGAAGAAGCTGCGGGAGGCGGCCTGCACGGAGCTTGCAAAAACAGAGGAACCCAGGAGCATTGTACCGGACGGCTGGATGCAGCTCACATCGGGGCAGGTGCAGCAGGCGTTAGAGTCTCTGGAAATTGAAGTCAGCGGCTGCCGTATCACAGTTACTGCCGGGACGGATCACGAGCTTCTGAAAAAAGTCTGCCTCACACTGAGGACTCTGTGATGCGGTGGGGTGGCAAGCCCGTATATCTATGCTGTGGGCATACGGATATGAGGAAATCTATCAATGGGCTGATGGCTGTGGTTCAGGAGGGCTTTTCACTTGATCCGTTTGCAGATGCGCTGTTTGTATTCTGCAACAGAAGCAGGAATCGGCTGAAAATCCTGGAATGGGACGGTGACGGATTCTGGCTGCATTTCAAGCGGCTGGAGCGTGGGCGTTTCCGCTGGCCTGCGGAGGGAGAATCCGGCGCCATGACACTGGATACCAATGAGCTGGCCTGCCTAATCGACGGCGCCAGGCTGGAAAAGAAGCTAAGCCGGAAGGAGGTTTGGCAGCGGCAGATCTCGTGAAAAAGTTCCGCCAAAACGCATTGTAAAAAAGTGCTGAAAACATTGAAATTATGCGGCTTTTATGATAAAATTATCTTATGAAAACGCAGGAAATTCCGGCAGCAGAACTGCTTGGCATAATTGAAGAAAAAGACCGAAGAATTATGGAGTTGGAACAGCAGAATCAGTGGCTGATGGAGCAGTTTCGCCTTTTAAGGCACAAGCAGTACGGTGCAGCAAGCGAGCAGAGCAATTCTGACCAGATGAACCTTTTCAATGAAGCGGAGGCTACTGCCGATCTGACAGTGCCTGAACCGGAGATTACCGAAGTAAAGGCGCATTATCGAAAGAAAACTCGACTGACAACAGACAGGCTGCCCAAGGATATTCCTGTAGAGATTATTGAGCATATCCTTCCGGAAGATGAGCGTATCTGCCCTGAATGCGGCGGTGAGCTACACACCATGGGCAGGGAGACACGTGAGGAGCTTAAAATTATCCCTGCGAAAGGAGTCATTGTGCGCCATGTGAGGCACATATATTCATGCAGGGACTGTGAGAATACCTCCGATCATGTTCCAGTGATAAAGGCTGATATTCCCGAGCCTGTCATAAAGGGCGGATTCGCCTCTCCTGAGGCGGTTGCCCACATTGCGGTACAGAAATTCATGATGGCATCGCCCCTGTACCGGCAGGAAAAAGAATGGGAGCTTTCCGGCATTCTGCTTTCACGCCAGACTATGTCAAATTGGCTTATCAAGACCTCGGAGGACTGGCTTGCGCCCATATATGAGGAGATGAAGCGCAGATTGTGCGCACATGAAGTGCTCCATGCGGATGAAACCACCCTGCAGGTTTTAAAGGAGCCGGAAAAAACGGCTCAGTCAAAGAGCTACATGTGGCTGTACAGGACAAGCGGAGAGGCAAAGCACCAAATTGTGCTGTATGAATACCAGCCGGACAGGAAGCATACCCACCCGAAAGAATTTTTGGAAGGATTTTCGGGATACCTACACACGGACGGGTACGACGGCTACCATAAACTGCCTAAAAATATTACCGTTGTCGGCTGCTGGGCACATCTGCGGCGGAAGCTGTTCGATGCGCTGAAAACCCTGCCGAAAGATAGGAAGCCGGCTTCCAATGCGGCAAAGGGTGTAGCCTATTGCGACAGACTGTTTCATCTTGAGAAACAGTTCGCTTCGATGATCCCTGAAAATCGGATCAAAGAACGGGAGCGGCTTTCCAGGCCGCTGATGGATGAATTCTTCGGCTGGATTGACAGCCTAAGTGTGCTGCCGGGTACTCTTCTGGGCAAGGCGGTGCATTATGCAAAGTCCCAGCGGAAGTACCTTGAGCGGTATCTGCTGGACGGTCGCCTGGAAATCTCGAACAACCGTGCGGAGCGCAGCATTAAGCCTTTTGTCATAGGGCGCAAGAACTGGCTCTTTTCCAACACGCCAAATGGTGCCAGGGCCAGCGCAGTTTATTACAGCCTGATTGTGACTGCAAAGGAAAACGGCTTGAACCCATTCGAATATCTGTCATGGATTCTGACGAATATGCCGAACCTCGGCAAGCCTGGCTATGCCTCATCCATCAAGGATTTCCTGCCCGGAAGTAGTGCGTTGCCGCAGAAGGTGTTCTCGCCGAAGCCGAAGGACACAAAGACTGAAAAATATGCATGGGAGGAAAATAGATGAAGGTTGGGAAGCATACAGCATTTATGATTGATTTTCTCTCTGATTTTGCTGACGGCAAGATGTCGAGGGATGACTTTGAAATGGATTATTCAGGATATGTCATTGAACATTTCCCGATGATGGAAAGGGAGGATTATATCCTGGCACGGAAATTTGCCAATACGATCGATAGTGCCTACGAATATGCTCAGGCACACAGCATATCGGATGACGAATTCAGGATAATGATCAACAATGCCATTTGCGATCTGCTTGGCATAGTGTTTTCACCGGGCCGAAAATTCCGAAAGCTACCGGGGTTGCCTGTCCATGAAATGACGGATATAATGACCATAAAAAAGAAAAGGAAAAAGCGTTCCCTGCATAATGACTGTGTTGGCGCACAGAAATCAGGAACGCTTCCCCAAAACCTATGGTTATTGTACATGATTACTGGCTTGATGGCAAGACCGCAGAAGGGCTTTTTTATGTGAGAAGCAGAGAAACACAGAGATGCCCGATCTGTGGCAGTGAGCTTTCCGTATCCGGAAGCCGCAAGCGTGGGATACTGGAGGAAAGCGGAGAAAAGAAGGCTCTGAGAATCAGGAGGCTTTGGTGCGACCGGTGCAATCGGATTCATCACGAGCTTCCGGACATTGTTGTTCCCTACAAGCGGTATGGCTCAGAGGCAATCGAAAATATACTGTCAGACAAGCCGGAACATTCTAATGTCTGCCCCTGTGAGCTATCTACCGCCAAACGTATCAAGCTCTGGTTCTTTCTGCTCCGAGAATATTATGAAAGCGTCATGGAATCGTTAAAGGTATACTGGGAAGAGGATCAAGAAATTACTGCTATGATTTCAATGCTCCTGCCGCTTTCCGAGTATCACCGCCGCTCTGCCGGCTGGCTGAAAGTTCTTGTCCGGCTACTCGTAAATTCAAACCGATGGTTACATACCCGTTCCGCATAGAATACTGTTTTTCCCTCTGATAGGATTGTTTTCAACAGACAAAACTAAAGGAGGAAATCACCATGGACAACAAGCGCAGCGAGGAAATCGCAGCAAACCGTTTGAAAATCATCTCACCGCTGACGGACAAAACACTGGATAAGGATAAGAGACAGCTTTTAAAAGAGTCAATCTGTGCTCAGACCGGATTATCTGAGAGAACAATACGCCGATATCTCAACGAATATGAAGCGAAGGGGTTTGAAGGTTTAAAGCCGCAGAACGCCGGACGAGGCGGGAATTCCATCATACCTGAGGAAGTCATACAGGAAGCTGTCAATCTTAGGCGTGAGGTACCCAAGCGCAGCATTTCTGAGATTATCAGGATACTGGAATGGGAGCGGATCGTGGAGCCCGGATTCTTAAAAAGAAGCACTCTTCAGGATCAGCTGAATTACCGAGGATATTCCAGCCGCCAGATGCGGACCTACGCAAACAGTGTAACAGGAGCAAGACGGTTCCAGAAACCCTGGCGCAATTATCTTTGGCAGTCGGATATTAAATACGGCCTGTATGTGAATGGAAAACCGACCTATATGGTTTGCTTTCTGGATGACTGCACGCGATTCGTGCTTCATTCAGAGTTCTACGAGACAATCGATCAGAAAATTGTACAGGACTGCTTCCGGAAAGCCTTGGTGAAATATGGAGCACCGGATTCGGTATATTTTGATAACGGAAAACAATACCGTACCCACTTTATGCAGCGTGCGTGCGGCAAGCTTGGAATCCGTCTTCTCTTTGCAAAACCTTATTCGCCAGAGGGAAAGGGAAAGCAAGAACGTTACAATCAAACGGTGGATTCTTTCCTAAGGGAAGCAAAGCTTGCGAAGCCGAAAGACCTGGATGGACTAAACCGGCTGTATCAGGTTTGGATGGAAGAATGCTACCTTCATAAGGTGCATAGTTCCCTGAATGGGAAATCCCCGTATGAAACCTACCAGGCAGATCCCCACGAACTGCGGATGCTGCCTGCTGAGGAGATAGCGGATGCTTTCCTATCTTGCGAAAAAAGAAAAGTCGATAAGAGCGGATGCATCAGTTTCATGGGAGAAAAATATGAAGTGGAAATGGGACTTCATATGATCCACAGGGATGTCGATGTGATCTACGACGCTGCCGATATTTCCAAGGTTACAATCGAGTGCGAAGGCATCGGAACCTGCAGCGCGGTCCCATTAAAGATAAAGAGTCATGCCGGAGTAAAGCCTGTGCTGCCGGAGCATCTGGAAGCAAAGGTTCCAAGCGGTTCCAGACTGCTGAATGCCGCCGAAGGAAAGAATGCAGAGCGCAAAAGAATACATAAGACCGCCATTTCCTTTAAAGGGATAAAAGAAACGGCAGGCGAGCGTCATGTATGAGGCATTCTATGAATTAACCGGCACTCCTTTTTCAAGAAGCATCAAAACAGAGAATCTATATATGCCCCCAGAGCTGGAGGAAGTACTGAACCGCCTAAACTTCGTAGCAGAAAGACAATTATTCGCTGTAGTGACGGGAGATTGCGGGACCGGAAAAACAACGCTATTGCGTAAATTCAGCCGGGAGCTGGATGCAAACCGGTATAAATTTCTATACATTTCAGATTCCAAACTAACACCAAGAAATTTCTACCGCTGCCTTTTGGAGCAGCTTGGATTCCAAGCAAAGTACAACCGTGGAGATGCTAAGCGGCAACTACACTCAGAAATTGAAATCATGAAAGCCGTGCGGGGAATCCAGCCGGTATGTGTTTGCGACGAATGCCACTTGATGAATCGGGAAATGCTGGAAGAAATCCGATTCCTCCTGAACGTCAAGCTGGATTCAGAAAGCCCGATGGGACTCATCCTTGTAGGACAGACAGAACTATGGCAAAAGCTACAGCTTCAGGCATACTCAGCCATCCGTCAGCGGATTGATATCCAAAGTATGCTCAACCACTACGACAGAGCGCAGACCGGCTCCTACATAAACCATCAGCTAAAGGCTGCCGGAGCTCATGCAGAAATTTTTACGGAAGCGGCTGTGGATGCTATCTACCACTACAGCTCCGGTACGGCCAGAATCATTGATAAGGTCTGCACCAGTCTTCTGCTCTACGGGAGCCAGTCAAGAAAGCGCATTATCGACGATCATGCTGCAAAGTACGTTTTGGAATGTGAGTTTGCGTGAGAAAATGGAAAACGCCGGCTGGGTGAAGTCATTCGGCCGGCAAGATTTTCGGCAATTGTTGGACAAAAGTCCCCGTCTATTTCCGGACAGGGAAAGGTGGCTGTAACAGCATAGATGAACCCGATCTCATCTAGCTTAGGTCAAGGCGTAATTGACGCTTACTCTGCAGGGGTACAGTAAGCTTAATCTTGAGGAGTCACTGGCAAGGATGATCCACCTTAACTGGAAGGATCATGATGGACCTGGAGCTGTTGATTTTGAGTGAGGAGTGGTGAAATGGGAAGAAT
>JAQUYZ010000123.1 GCA_028691625.1 Eubacteriales bacterium | reverse complement strand
CAAACTTTAAAGGACTCGCCCGCGGCGGTTCCACCAATAATGCGTTCTGTGCTCCTTACCGCGGATTCGGAGCACCTCAGATCTATACCGCAACGGAAGCCCTGATCGACATGGCCGCGGAAAAGGCAGGCATCGATCCATGGCAGTTCCGATACAACAATGCGGCAAGACCCGGTGATCTGACCATCAACAGCTGCCCGTACCATGATTATATTTACCCCGATCTGCTGGAGAAAGCGAAGCCTTACTATGATGCATACAAGGCGGAAGCGGATGCGGCAAAGAAGGAAGGAAGACATGTGGGCGTCGGGATGAGTTTGGGTGGATTTATCATCACCATCGGCATGTTTGACTCTGCCGAGGTTGCCATCGAAATGAATGCGGACGGAACCTTCACACATTTCAATACATGGGAGGACGTAGGCCAGGGCGGCGATATCGGAGCCCTTACCCATTGCGTAAAGGCATTGGAGCCCCTCGGTGTTACTGCGGATCAAGTCAAGCTGATTATGAACGACAGCAAGACCTGCCCGGATACGGGACTTGCGGCTGCCAGCCGCTGCCATTACATGGGAGGCAACGCCACCATCGATGCGGCCAACAAATTGATGGATGCCATGAGAAAGCCCGACGGAAGTTATCGTACCTATGAAGAGATGGCGGCAGAAGGGATTCCGACCAAATACATCGGTCACTATGACCAGTTCAATATTGGGTTGCCTCCGGGACTCCATCCCAACACGGGCCAGGGCGAAAAGAATCCGACCTATATGTACGGCGTCAATGTTTCATTGGTGGAAGTCGATGTCAAAACAGGCAAGACGAAGGTTCTCAAATATACCTGTGTATCAGACGTAGGCGTCATCGGAAACAAGCTTTCTGTAGAGGGCCAGGCTTACGGCGGTATATCCCACAGCATTGGCTTTGCGCTCAGCGAAGACTACAATGCGGAGAACAAACACGGCAATATGGTAGGCTGCGGGATTCCGACCATCGATATGATTCCGGATGAGATCAATCTTCTGTTTTCAGAGACTCCGCGTCCAGCCGGACCACACGGTTCCTGCGGCTGCTCAGAGTGCTACCAGTCCTCCGGGCATATGGCAGTGATCAACGCGATCAACAATGCCTGCGGCGTACGCGTGTACTCGCTGCCCGCAACGCCGGATAAGGTTAAAGCCGGCTGGGAAGCCAAGCAGCGCGGTGAGGATCTCACTCCGCCGAAATATTTCCTCGGCTCCGACTTTGAAGATGAGTTGGAATACATCAAAGCAAATCCGATGTAAGAAACAGCAATTACAGACGAAAGTCAGGTTTATAAACAGAACGCGCCGAAAGGCGCGTTCTGTATAGTACCGCAATGAGCAAGTATGGTATAATACAGCAAGGGTGATCAACCGGTCGAAAGGAGACATAACACATGAAAATGGAGGATGCTACAGCATATACAGCGAGATGCTTCAACGGAGAGCCTGCTTCCTGCTCCTTTGCCTGCCCCTTTCACCTGGATATCCGGTCCTTCCTTGAGAAGGCGGGTAAGGGGAGATGGACGGCAGCGTATAAGGAGCTGCGGAATGCAGTAGTTTTTCCTGTGATTGTCAGTATGCTGTGCGAACAGCCGTGCAGGGAGCGCTGCCAGCGGACCCTGATCGGAGATGAGGCAATCGCGCTGCAAGAACTCGAAAAAGCGGTAATCAAGCATGTAAAAACCCGCAAGCCGGACGCATATTTCATTCCACCGAAGGCACAATCCCTCGCCGTTGTCGGGGCGGGCCCTGCAGGTCTGTCCTGCGCACTGAACCTTGCGCAAAAAAAATATTCCGTTACGGTTTTTGATCAGGAAGAAAGCTGGGGCGGAAGTCTTCGGGAGCACCCCTGCTTTGATCGGTTTGATGAGGATATTGCGCTACAGTTTTCTGCTGTTGACGTAACGTTTCAATTGAATACGGAAATTACGAAGCTTGAAGAACTGAACGGATTTCATGCCATCTATCTTGCAACCGGCCGGGGAGGCGATTCCTTCGGCCTGCTGAACAGCTGGGAGCCTGACCTGCAGACCACATCCAATCCCAGGGTCTTCCTGGGCGGTGAACTGTGCGGTGTTTCCCTGATGGAAGGGATTGCCCAGGGACCAAAGCTGTCAAAGACACTGGAGGTCTTTCTACAGACGGGAAAGGCGTCCGGCACCAGCGGCGGGTATGACAAGAGAGATTGCGGTCATTACCTGTCCCACGATGACGCCGTACCGGTGCCGATGGTCATCCCATCCTCAGAGGACGGTTACACGGAAGAGGAGGCAAAGCAGGAAGCGGCACGCTGTTTTTTGTGTGACTGTGAAATCTGCATCACATCCTGCGAAATGTTGAAGCGATTCCGTAAAAAACCCCATAGAATGGCAGTTGAGGTATTTACCGACTCCCAGGCTGCAACTCTGTCTAGCCGTTCGATCACACGGGAAACCTATTCCTGCAATATTTGCGGCTATTGCAAATCCATATGTCCTGAAGACGTTGACATGGGAGCGCTGCTTCAATTCTCCCGGACTGCGCGCATGAATGGGGGGATCCATCCGCCGGCTCTGCATGATTTCTGGCTTCGCGAGATGGATTTCGCATCGACGGAAGGATTTTTTGCTTCCGCGCCGAAGGGAGAGGAAACCTGTGAATATGCTTTCTTTCCGGGCTGCCAGCTTGGCGCTTCGAACCCGGAATACGTTTCTAAATCATATGAATTTTTATATCGTAACTATAACGCGGGTCTGATCCTCGATTGCTGCGGCGCACCTGCCTATTGGGCCGGCGATGAAGCGCGGATGGACCTCCACAAGGAAAAACTGTATAAGAGCTGGACCGACATGGGAAAACCGACCCTGATTTTTGCCTGTGCTACCTGTGAAAGTGTCTTTCATAGGTTCCTGCCGGAGATCAAGCGGATTTCTCTCTATGAACTGCTGGCAGCGGCGGATGAAATCACGCCGGTCAGTCCGTTTCCCGCAGCGTCGGTGTTTGATCCCTGTGCGGCAAGAGAAGATCATGGGATGGAGCAGAGTGTCAGAAGGCTCGCGCAAAAGGCCGGCATCGCGCTTCGGGAGCTCCCGGAGAAGAACCGCTGCTGCGGATACGGTGGTCACATGCGCATTGCCAACCCTGCACTTTATGATGAAATTTCCAGAAACCGTGCGGAGGCAGGTACACAGCCCTATATTGCATATTGTGTCAACTGTCGGGAGGTTTTTGCCTTACAGCAGAAGGCATGTGTACATATCCTGGATATGGCGTTCGGACTGGAAGCCGCGGCAAAGGTTCCGAGCCTGCAGGAAAAGCGGGACAACAGTTTGAAGGTAAAAAAGGATTTGATGAAAAATATGAAAGAGGAAGATTTTGAAGCTGCAGTGAATGATTGGGACGGGCTGAACCTGGTCATCGGCGAAGCCCTGCAGAAGGAGCTGGACCGAAAGCTGATCTCCGCCTCTGATCTTCGGTAAGCAGTATGGCTTGCCGAAGGTACCGGTGACAAATTTTTTGAGGAAAGTGACGGAACCTGTCTTTGCAGTATGGTAAAAGCCGTACTGACCTATTGGGTACAGTACCGGGAAATCGAGCCGGGGATCTATGAGATAATCAGTGCATACAGCCACAGGATGCGCTTCGGCAGGGAGGACTGATAAAATGGATGCAGGGAACATGAATACAAACCGGGGTGGAATCTGGAAATGCGCAAGGTGCGCCGAGGAGCTGCAGACGAAGAAGATCGTCTTCTCCTATCTCGGACACACCTTTTCCCATGAAGTGCCGACTTGTCCAAAGTGCGGTAAGGTTTTTATATCAAAAGAACTGGCCACAGGCAGAATGGCTGAGGTGGAGGAATTGCTGGAAGATAAATAATGTTTTCCCTCAATTGTGCGAAAGATGATTGTATTTTTTTGTCATAACATGTAAAATAAAAGAATGTTCAAGTACGATAGCATGTAAAATAAAAGAATGCTTAATTACGATACCCTGTAGAGAAGCAGAAGCAGAGAGAAGGGAAGTGATCACGATGTCTTTACCTTGGGAAACGCATGACGGCAATCCGGTAATCGTGAAGGATAATGTACGCAGTGCACTGATTGATTGCCGGCATAATGTTGTGAATGTTACAGAAATCATTGCGGAAGAGAAGGTGGGAGAGGTGATTTCCATGATGGATGCGTGCTCCTGTCCCACATGTGTTTACGATATTCTGGCGTTAGCTTTGAATTCTCTTCCAACGCGATATGTTACAACTGATGTGGGAAAACAGTATATTCAGTTGAATTCCTACAAGAAACAGTTTGAGACGGATGTGGTAGCCGCACTGATCAAAGCGTGCCAAATCGTGAAGGAATCCCCAAGACATACGATTTGAGACAAAATAAGCTTGTAAAACATCATACGGATTGAAAAAGGATCGGGACTTCCCCGATCTTTTTGTTTGAACCAAAGCTTTCGGGAAATATATACAACCAAGAGTTATAAAAATGACCAGGTTGTTTTATTAAGTACCAGCCGGGGAGGACGATATATAGAACACTGACAGATCAGCATTCCATTTTTTTTGAAGCACAACTCTGATCTAGAAAAATAAAGCAAAAATGAAGGGAGATTTTGTATGTTAAAATCACTATCGATTCGATCTAAACTGGGAATACTCGTTGTTATTCCGATTCTTGCAGCGCTTATGGTGACATTGATCGGCACTTATTATGTCAATAAAATCAGCGCGAACCTTACACAAAGCGTTTATGAAGAGGGCTATCAGAGCATGTCTCTTGTGCTCAATGCTGACCGGGATGCTTATCAGGCCATGGATAACATTAGTGCAATGCTTGTCGGAAATTCCAACAATAATCTTACCCCCGCCTTGAAAGACGGGCTGTTAACAAGTTTTGATGAAAACATCGGCCAGACTACTGACCGGGTCAGACAGGCCATCGATCTTCTGAACCAAAACAGGGAATTCTGGGAAGGCTTTACGGATGAAGCTGAAGGGATGACCATTTTCGAGCACTATGACGCTTTTGTAGACGATTATGCAAAGTGGCAGGAGTTGGCGGACAAAGCCATGGTTTCCTATCAGGTAGATATGGAGTATGTTGCGGTCTTTGAGGAAGCCCGCGGTCATATCAATATCATCGGCGAACTATTAAACGTCGGGGCCCAGCAGGCCATAACCGATAGCAACGCGCAGAAAAATCAAATGATTATAACCATGATCCTCATCGATGTCGTTGTGCTGGCAGTCATTATTGCCCTATCCATCCTCGTGATCAGAGCGATCATCGGCCCGTTGAAGAAGTCTGTAACCATGCTGCAGGATATGGTCAAAGGAAGGCTCAGCAGACGTCTCAACCTGAAGCAGCGCGATGAAATCGGCGTATTGGGTGAAAACCTCGATCAATTTGCCGATAATCTTCAAAAATATGTGATCGGGACCATGAACAAGATATCGGAAGGCGACTTGAGTATTGATATACGGGTGACGGATCCGGAAGATGAGATCACCCCGTCTTTGAAGACGACTATTGAAAACCTGAGAGCATTGGTCGGAGAGGCGGAAATGCTGACAGAGGCTGCAGTGGAAGGAAAACTGGAACAAAGAGGCGACACGGAGAAATTCCGGGGTGGATACAAGCAGGTAATCAATGGCTTCAACAATACCCTGGATGCCATTGTGGATCCGCTGAGCATCGCGCTGGCTTACATAGAGAAAATTGCAAACGGAGAGGAACTGGAAGAACTGGAAAACAATTTCAAGGGCGAGTACTCTGCCCTGATCTCCAACCTCCTGATGGTAAGAGAAACGATCAATAACTTGCTTGAAGAAACAGGAAAGCTGACCAAAGCTACAGCGGAAGGAGAGCTTTCCTACCGGGCGGATGCCGGTAGGCTCAAGGGCGGATATGGACAAATCCTCAGCGGCATCAATGACAGCTTAGACTCTCTCGTCAATCCGTTGATCGTTACCGCAAGCTATATTGAGCAAATCGGAAAAGGAGAGATCCCACAGAAGAT
>JAQUYZ010000122.1 GCA_028691625.1 Eubacteriales bacterium | reverse complement strand
CAACTCTTGCTGCGATGATTTCCTTTATATCTGCCATGGTTTTTCACCTCCTGCGATTGCATCCACGAAGATGCCGGATGTTACCACGTTATTCGGATCGATTTCGCCTACTTCAACAATTTCGCAAGCGCCGACGATCACATATTCGGCAGCCGTCGCCATCATCGGATTGAAGGTTCTTGTCGTTCCGTTGTATGTGGTATTCCCAAACTTGTCTGTAACCGAACCTCTGATCAAGGCAACATCTGCTTTCAATGGCTTTTCCAGAAGATAATCTCTTCCATCGATGTTGATCACCTGCTTGCCTTCGGCTACGATGGTTCCCACTCCTGTCGGTGTGAGGAACCCGCCCAGACCCGCTCCGCCTGCTCTGATTCGTTCCGCCAGAGTCCCCTGGGGAACGAGGATGCATTCCAGCTTATCCTCTTCCACATCGGTATTCATTCGCTTCGCCACCTCCGGGTTCAAGCCCACGTGGGAAGCGATGAGCGTCTTGATCTGTCCGTTGGTCAGAAGCTTCCCGACGCCTCTGCCCGGCACACCCGCATCGTTGCAAATGATGGTCAGATTCTTCACTCCTTTTTCAACCAGAGCATCAATCAAAGCTTCCGGTGTTCCGCAGGCCATAAAGCCGCCTACCATAATGCTGGCACCGTCCTTGATGGGAGCTACTGCTTCCCGGGCTGTCATGATCTTGTTTTTCATCCGAACCACTCCCTTTCTTTCATCTACGTAAGTGTCCCCCTGTTAAAAGCAGGGGGAACTTATTTTTATACTATGCATATTTTATATCGCATCAGCGATTATGCTAATCCTAAAAAACCGACGATTAAGAAACCGCCGCAAACAACAATTCCTGCAAAGAACAAAGTAATCAGACAATATCCCATGATATCTCTGGCGGACAAGCCTGCAATACCCAATGCCGGCAAGGCCCAGAACGGCTGTATCATATTAGTCCATGCATCACCCCAGGCAATGGCCATACCTGTTAAAGCAGGGCTTACACCAAGTGCCTGACCGGCAGGCATCATAATCGGACCCTGTACTGCCCACTGTCCGCCGCCTGACGGTACGAAGAAATTAACAATGCCGGCTGACAGGAATGTAAAGAGAGGAAAAGTAATTGGAGTCGAAATTGCAACAAATCCATTGCTGATTACGCCTGCCAGTGATAATCCTGTCGTTGCGCTTACCGCAGTCATCATTGCCATAATACCCGCATAAAATGGGAATTGAAGAATGATACCTGCTGCACCCTTTGTTGATTTTGTGATGGCTTTTACATAATTGATCGGTGTCCTATGGAATATGATGCCTAAAATCAAAAATATAAAATTGACAATGTTTAATGATAAATTAAACCCGTTTGTCGCAAAGTAGAATATAAGATAAACGATTCCTGCAATGGAGATGATCGCAGACATAACAACACTGTTTTCAATTTTCTCGGCGGGTGTGACCGCTGTCATTGCCGTTTCAGCTTCATCAATCAGAATGTTCTTGTCTACCGTTACAACCTGATCCGGCGACGGATGCATCTTTGCATTGATGAATGGAAGACAAACCAGGATAATCAGTACCATTACCAGATTATATGGAGCAAAGATGGTCAGGCTTGTTGAAATCGGCTCCAAAACAGCTCCGCCCGTAGCCTTCATCAGTGCTTCTTCTCCAGGGGTGGCAAGCGCTAAAGGAATCGATCCCGAAAAGCCTGCATGCCAGACAATAAATCCGGAATATGCTGATGCGATCAATAAACGATAGTCGATTTTTTCAACCTGTCTTGCAATTTCTTTTGCAAGGATTGCCCCGACTACCAATCCAAATCCCCAGTTGATCCAACAGGCAATCAGGGAGAAGAATGTCACGACAATAATGCCCTGGATCGGAGTCTTAGCCAGGGATGCAATCTTTGATACGATCCTTTTGATCGGCGGAGCGTTTGCAAAAGCGCTTCCCAAAACAAGAACCAATGCCATCTGCATGGAAAAAGCAAGCAAGCCCCAAACGCCGGTGCCCCATGCATTTACCATTGCCATAGGTCCCTGGCCTGTCAAAGGCATCGCTGCCACAAACACAATGATTGTAAGAATGATACAGAAAATAAATGGGTCAGGAAGATACCTGTTAACCAAGGCTACGCACCCATTGGTTAGTTTTTTGAACATAAGAATAGCCCTCCTCTCAAATAAAAAAGTATTAGAATAAATTCATTCAATGATAATACTTATGCAACTTCGATACCAACCATACTTTTTATTCTATGATCAGCTGAAAGAGAGTATTGCCAACAGCTATTTGGGTCACATATATATTGGAGCAGAGCGAATCGGTGCATTACTGAACCATATCATAATAGATTGATCGCTTCATTTGTTTGTCTATCTTAATTCACAGTTCGGCATTTTCAACATGTATCTCCATTTATTATATCATCATCGGCAAGCGGAGGATTATCGCACCATGGTGGTGCAATAATCCTCCGCTATTTCTATTCCTTTTTCATCAATCCAAACTATGTTCGCGGCATTTCCTTATCAGTGTGGAATGGTCAATTCCCAAAGCTTTCGCAGTCTTACGTTTACTTCCCCACTTCTTAAGCGCCGTTGCGATGAGTGTCTTTTCATACACCTTGATGTATTCTTTCAGGCTGACCGGTTCTTCTGCTTTTCGATAATTGTATTGCAAAAAGTCAGTGTTTAAACATTGTAATATATTATCTCTGCCAATGCTGCCATCCGTGCTTATTACTACGAGTCTCTCTATAAGGTTTTTAAGTTCCCTAATGTTTCCCGGCCAGTTGTAAGAAACAAAAAGATCAATTGCTTCTTTGTCAACGCTGAAATGCTTGTCATATTTTTTACAATATTTACTCAGAAACTCCATGACCATATACGGGATATCTTCTTTTCGCTCTCTGAGAGGTATTACGGAAATGGGCACTACGTTAAGCCTGTAATATAAATCATCTCTGAAGTTTCCCCTTCTTATTTCTTCTTCAAGCTCCTTATTTGTTGCAGCAATCACTCTGATATCCAATTCAATATAATGGTTTCCGCCGATCCGCATAATTTTCTTGTCCTGAAGCACTCTGAGCAGCTTTGTCTGCAAATTGACCGGCATATCGCCTATTTCATCAAGGAGGATCACCCCGTTGTTTGCCAACTCGAACATTCCTGGCTTGCCCTTTTTGCTTGCATCTGTAAACGCTCCTCCCTCATAACCAAATAATTCTGATTCCAACAATTCTGCCGGAATCGCCGCGCAGTTGACCTTAATAAACGGCTTATCCTTTCTGTTGCTATGGCGATAGATCTCTTCAGCGATTTTTTCTTTTCCCGAACCTGATTCTCCCGTGATCAGTACCGTAACATCGGTTTCAGCTACAATTCGCGCCATTTCCAAAACAGCATTCATTTTTTTACTATGAGAAAGCATATCTCCGGAATCCATATGATATTTACGCAGATACTCCAACTCCTGCTTGTCCTTATTGACTTCATCCGTCAAAAGGTCCAATTTATTCTTCATTTGCTCTAATCCGCTGAAATCTCGTACGTTCGCAACAACAAATTTAATCTCTCCGTCTTTGTCAAATACTGGACTTCCCGTAGAAAGAGTTTCCTTATCCAATGGAAAAAAATGAGTAATCCCGCTAATCCGTTCCTTTTGTTGAATCACCCGTGGAGTCACCGTGCCTTTAAGCAATACTCCGGCCGCTTCAATATCGTTTATATTCTTCCCTAAAATCTGTTCGGGCAAAATCCCAGTCGTCCGTATATATGCCTCATTCACAAAAAGAACTTTCCCCTGCCCATCCGTTATATGTATCGCATCATAGAGATGGTTGCTCAGCTCTCTGAAATCCAAATAGTTCTCTTCAAACTCCCGCGATTCTTGCTCCATCTTGCTGATCAGCCACAGTATTCCCGACTTTTCGGACGGAGCAAGAGCAGCCGCCTCAATTTTTCGAGTCAGCTCCTCCCTGAACTTTTTAATTGTATCTAAGCGATCATTACACATTCTTCTTCAACCTCTCACTTGGATGTATCCTCTTTAATGATTTGGAAAAAGGAGTCTGTCAGAATCTTTACAACGTCCATCGAGATTCGTTCCCCCTCCCTGGATTTTCTGGTAAGGAAAAATGCCATCCCGTTGATCATAATCGAGATATATTCCGTAATTGCCGTCAGATTCAGGTCCTGTTTAAATACACCTTGCTCCATACCCTTTTTCAGGCACCGGGCAATATGTCCCCGAAAATGCTCCTGAAGATCGTAAGTCAGTTCCCTGATTTTCGGGCGGTAATTCATATGACTCCAGGATTCTGTAAAGATGGACGAATCAAAGCTGTTATTTAGAAAATAGGCGTAATTTTCAACATACTTTCGAATATAATTTCCCGGATCCTCTTCATTTGCCAGAAAAATCAGGTTCATGATCTGTTTGGTCTTGCCGAACTGATATTCAACGCAGCATTCCAATAGCTCATACTTGTCGTTGAAATGCTTGTAAATGGCGCCCCTCTTCAAACCGGCAGACCTGGCAATGCTTTCCAGAGTGATATTGTTAAAACCATACCTTGAAATCCCTTCTTCTGCCTTTTCCAGTATTGTTTGCTTTTCATCAGGGATCGTATTTCCTTCCAACTGATACAGCTTTCTTATTTCACTCAGCAATTCTTCCTTTGATGAAAAGTTTTCATAAAAATTCCGGTTGCTGATTCTACATCGCTGCACTATATTTGCAATGGTAAGACTTTTTATCCCCTCACAATTAATGACATCCTCGGCAACCTCAATAATTAATGCTCTGTAGTCCTTATCCTTCATCGTTTCACCTTTTCCCTGCTCATTCTTCTGCCCAAAACCGGCAAAATTCGATTTTAATTGACAATATAAAATCGCAGTGGTAACATTATTGACAGCAAGTATGTTTTCATACCAAAATAATTATGACACAAATTATTTCCTGTGACAATTAAATTTTATTCCGGCCTTATTCCAAAAAAGGAGTTGTAACTGACATGCACAGTTTTTTATATGAAATGGATGGATCCTCCACAGATTACTTGGAAAAGGCAGCGGATTTTGAATCAAAATTAAAATTTGAACCGATGACATACCAGCATTCTTTGAATGTTGCAACCCTTTCCATTCAGCTGGCAAATCAGTCTGAATATGAACTGGATGAAGTCATAATCTACTATGCAGGACTGTTCCATGATATCGGCAAATCCATAATGCCGCTCACTGTCTTGAAAAAAGAAGCACTGCTGACCAAAGATGAATTCAGCCAGATGAAAGAGCACGCAAAGCAGGGATTTCGGATTTTACAAAAGTACAAATTCCCTTCGGATGTTTTGTTTGCAGCCCTGCTTCATCACGAAAAATACGATGGTTCCGGATACCCCATCGGCTTTATCGGTAAGGAAATCCCCGTCATCGCAAGGATCGTTGCCATTTGTGATGTCCTTGACGCATTGACCTCGGACAGGCCGTACAGAAAGGCTTACTCTCTCAAGGCGTCCCTGCAGATCATGGAGAACTCAAGAGAACAATTTGATCCTGTACTCATCGATGTATTCCTGACAGGATTCGCGGAGAAGAAGATAAATAATAGCTCTGTCTAAAAACGATCAGCCCGGTATTCAGACTCTGAAATACTCGTTGAAGCAGTCCATGCATACCTTTTTCCCGTTTTCCAGACGGACATAAGGTTCGGCTGTGCTTTCGCCGCAGAGTTCACAGTCAATCGATGGAAACAACCTGGCGGTCTCCGGCAAAGGATAGCCGGGTTTTTTTATCTCAAAAACTTCATTCAAAGGGGCTTCCAGAATGTAATTCTGCTTCGCTTCCCTGCTTTCCATTTTAGGGAGCTGCTTTAATACCAACCTGACCGAAGCCCCGTTGCTTCGATTGAAGAAGGAGAAAGCTTGTTTTCCTCTGATGCGAAAAATGAGATTGCCTTTTCCTGCACTGCATCCGAGAAGCACCTGGATCCCGTCTACACCGCAGGCATCATTTTCTGTTACGCAGACGATTTCCTCGTCAGCAGAGTG
>JAQUYZ010000121.1 GCA_028691625.1 Eubacteriales bacterium | reverse complement strand
TGATCTGCGCATGCGACTGAATCAAGAGATCGGGGTTCTTTATGAGGAAAATGCCAAGCTCTTTGATTCCAGTCTGCCCATCGATCTCATCGTGGAAGACAGCGATATTGACATCAATCTGGCGATTGCGTTGGAAAAGCTGGCGCCTTTTGGGTGCCGGAATGAAAGACCGCTGCTTCAAATCAAAGGAATGCGGCCTGCAAGCGTCAATTTCATGGGCGCCGAAAGACAGCATGTCCGTTTTTCCGGTCTGGGATCAGGCGGACATGGCGTGCCCTGTATCCTCTTCCAGAAAGCACAGGACTACAGCGAACAACTGCTGAAAGGGGTTCAGCTCGATCTGGCGGGCTACCCGGATATCAATGTCTGGAACGGGGATTCGAAAATTCAATTTGTATTAAAAGACATCACGTGGTAAAATAAGCCTTGTAACGCCAGGACGAGAACGCAGTTAACACTCAAATTTCGCTGCCCGGGCGTGTTGTCCCCTATCAAAGGAGGGTATTATGTTCATGATGAAAAAGCGGAACTTTCTTTTTATCATTGTAATTGCTGCTCTGGTCGGCGCATTGGCCACAGGAGGAGCTGTTTACTTTGTAGGCTATGCATCTGGTGGGTATATGGCGATCACCAATGATGAGTATGATAATTACAAAATGATGAAGGAGAAATACGGCAGACTGGCTGAGCTTGAACAATACATACAGGAAAAATACTATATTCCTGTAGATGAGAATGAATTGATGAAAGGCATGTATAAAGGCCTTTTCTGGGGAATCGGAGATCCCTATTCCGCATATCTTTCGGAAGAAGAATACAATGAAATTATGATTTCCACCACCGGAGAATACCAGGGGATCGGCGTGACCATCGCACCGGATACCAGCGGGCTGATCAACGTGGTTTCTCCCATCGACGGATCTCCGGCTGAAGCGGTAGGAATCAGAACCGGTGATAAAATCATCAGTGTCGGAGGCACAGTATACGACGGCAGCACAATTGACCAGGCGGTTGCAGCAATGCGCGGCAAGCCCGGAACCAAGGTGGATCTTGTGATTTTGCGGGGAAATAAGGAGCTTGCGTTCAGTCTCACCCGTGCGAATATCGTCATGAAGTCAGTACGTTCTGAAGTGCTGGATGGAAACATAGGGTATATCAGAATCAGCTCCTTTGAGGAAAAGACAGCAGAAGATTTTAAGCAGCAGCTCCGGGATATGGAACTGAAGCAGGTCAAAGGCGTGGTAATCGACCTGCGTGATAACGGGGGAGGCCTTGTTGAATCCAGCATCGAGGTGGCAGATCTGCTGCTCGATGAGGGTGTCGTAACCTATACCGAGGATAGAAAAGGGAATAAAGATTATTACAACTCCGAATCCGGAAAGACAACGCTGTCTTATGTCGTGCTGATCAACGGCGGAACCGCCAGTGCTTCGGAAATTATTACCGCCGCCATCAAGGATCACAAGGGCGGAAAGATTGTCGGAACCAACTCCTATGGAAAAGGCATCATTCAGAGCATAGAAAAGCTTTCAAACGGCGACGCAGTCAAGCTGACCATCATGCAGTACTTCTCACCGAACGGAAACGTGATTCATAAGATCGGCATCGCACCGGATGTGGAGTTGGAAGCGCTCGCCGAGGATGAAACCGACAAGCAGCTTGATAAGGCAGTAGAACTGCTGCTACAATAAACTGTTCAAAGTGTTTTTACGAAAACCGCCTCCTTTAAGATGCTTCGCATCAAGTCGGTAATAGGTTTCACGGTTTTCTTTAAAAACACTTTTCTCAGTCGGTTTGCAAACTCTCGACTGGTGATGTTCCACACTTGTTATTTAACAGTTGAAAACTGGGATAAACAGATAAAAGCTTGGCGAAAGGTATGATTCAATAATACTTTCAGTCAGGCTTTTTTTATTTGCTTGAAACTGTATGGAAGGACATTATTTATTGCTGACAAGCATATGTTGTGATAGGGATGTGAAAGGATACTGTGTTAATTCTATGTTACTTTGGTAAAGGGGGGATGTTCTATGATTTACACTGCAGACAAACTAAGCAAATACAAAGGGGCCGATGTGGTTGCGGAGTATATGCAAAAAGAAAAAATTCCTTATATGATCGGATATGCCGGTCATGGAGCTATCGGGCTTCTGGATTCTTTTTATGACAAACAGGATCAGATCAAAATTGTATGGCCTCGGATAGAAACAGCGGCAGGATTCATGGCGGATGCTTATTTCCGTATTACAAAAGTACCGCTTCCCGTTTATGTTTCAACCGGTCCAGGGCCTGTACTATCTGCCTGTGCTGTGGCAAATGCTTATTATGACTCTTCCGCTTTTTTACTGATCACCGGACAAGTTACTACGGATCAGTTTGACAGCGGCGCTTTGCAGGAGCCATATCGGCAGCATCCTGCAGACTTTCCTTCGGTCGTAAGAAATTATGTGAAGCATAGCTATCAAGCCTCGACCGTACATCAGATTGCACAATTTCTTCCGAAGGCTTTTAAAATGATGCAGACCGGAAGGCCCGGGCCGGTTCATCTGGACGTTCCATATGACTTATATCAGACAGAGGGAGAAACAGCGGTACCTGATCCTGAAACCTGGGCTGACTCTGTTTCCTGGCGTCACGGTGCTGAGACCAAAGTCATTACATCCATACTCAAAAAATTAAGAGAAGCGAAAAGGCCTTTGATTCTTGCCGGGGGTGGTGTAAACGTTTCCGAAGCAAGAGATGAGCTGCGGAGATTTGCAGAAAATATGAATATTCCAGTATATACTTCACTCATGGGAAAGGGCGCCATTGCAGACAGCCATCCGTTACATTTGGGTGTTTGCGGCTGCTGGGGCCATTATCCTGCTGTAGAAGCGGCACGAAATGCCGATGTGATACTGGCCCTGGGATGCCGGTTCTCTGATTTACATACTGCCTCCTGGCAACCCGGATTCGCTTATAACATCCCTGCTACCAAGCTGATTCAGATCGATATTGATCCGAGCGAAATTGCCAGAAACTATCCGGTCGATCTCGGTGTTGTAGGTGATATCAAGACTGTTCTCGACCAGTTGATCGACAAAGCGGCGGAGGGGGAAACGGTTACGTATGAGCAATGGCATGATGAACTGGCAGGATATAAGAAACAGTGGGATGATTTTGTAACACCGTATAAAACCTGTGATGAAAAACCCATTGACCCAAGACGTTTGATTTACGATATTCGTAAAGTTGCGCCAAAAGACGCCATCATGTTTTCGGATGTAGGAAATAACCAACCATGGATTGAGGAATTTTGGAGCTCCGAAACTCCGGGAACACACTTTACCGCAGGCGGATTCGCTGCAATGGGCTTCGGTGTTTGCGGTGTCCTTGGGGCTAAGTTGGCCAGGCCGGAAGCCGCCTGCATTAATGTTTGCGGAGACGGAGGTTTCATGATGATGCCCCATGCTGAGGCAACGGCTGTTCAGTATAATCTGCCAGCCGTATGGATTATTATGAATAACTACGCCATCGGCGCCATTCGCGATTTACAGAGATTTTATTTCGGCGGGCGTCAGATCGGCACAAACTTCGAAACCTATGAAGGCACAAAATATCACAATGGAGAACTATGGAACCCGGATTTTGCAGCAATGGCCAGGTCCATGGGCGGCGAAGGCGTTCGCGTTGAAAATCCCGGAGATATTGCGCCTGCCGTGGAAGCTGCAATCAAGAGTCAGAAACCAACGGTTATCGATGTGATAATTAACAGAGATACTCCGGTTCCACTCACCAGTACATGGCAGATGCCACCTATTCCGCCTGCCCTGCCTACTTTTGGAAAAATAAAGATTCGTTAACGTACAACGATTCATGAAAACGGGACAACTGGAAAACGTATACAGACGAATAGTTTTCCGGTTGTCCCATTCTTGAAAGCCACTGACAAACTGTATGTACGGATATATGGCGAAGAACGGAGAGAAGAATGGTTTCTAATTTGACTTTGATCGATTATTTGGAGAAAGAGAGTTCTTATCTATGCCTGAATATTCTGGAATCAGCCTTGGTTTGCTGCCGAAAAAACGGAAATGGTGTGATACCTGAACCGCTTTTGAGAGATCTTGCTGATTTATTTGACTGCAGGACATTGGAATCGGAAATAAAAAATCTATTAGAGAGGAAAGTTCTGATACAAACGGGAGAAGGAATTTCCTTGAACAGGGAAAAGATTCACTCCCTTTCCATTCATTTGAATCAATTGAAAAAAGCCATGAAGCTTACTTTTACGGAAAAGAAAGTGACTGCGGGTATTTTTTTAAATGAGCTGGTCACATATCTGGAGCAGGAGGCCTCATGCCTTGTTGAGGAAGAGGCAAACGACTGCACGGAATATTTATTGGTTTGGCGGGATAATCGGTATCGGCTGCAGCTGGCATTTTCACCGGGATGGCTGCCGGCTGTAGCGGATGAAGCTGCGGCAGATAATATTTATTTTGCCGTTCTTGGGCCTTTTGCTGCCCAAAATTGGCAGAAAATGCTTCATTACTACGGATATCCTGCATTCAGAAATAATACTGCATATTATGATCCCTGGCATCATCAGAAAATGAACATTAGCAAAGGAGGACTTTTCTCCTACTTTGACTGGTTTTTCCGGGATCGATACGGATCTAAATTTTTTATTCCGGATGAGTTTCCCTGTAAACTCCATAGCATAGGCCTGCTTCGTTATAATGATGAGAAGTGAACTCTAGCCAGCTGCCAACCATTCTCATATCATTTTCAGCAATCTCAGATACACCTCAACGCCGGTGCTGAGCACATCCTCGTCGAAGTCGAAGGAATTGCTGTGGAGCGGTATGTTGGTTCCTGTGCCCAAAAATAGCAGCAACCCGGGAATTTCCTGCAGGTAGAAGGAGAAGTCCTCGGAAAGCATGAAAGGCTTCTCAAAGGTGCGGAAATCAAAATCTGTCAGGAGGGCCTTTGCCTCCTCAAAAAGGGCAGGGTCGTTGATCACCGGCGGATAGCCGTCGGAGCGCTTGAAGGAGATGCTGCATTGATATTTTTTCTGCAAGCCGGCAGAGATTTCTCCCATTCTTCTGATTATAAACTCAAAGGTGTCATCATGAAAGCAGCGGATGGTTCCCTCCAGTACCGCTTTGGCAGCGATGGCATTTCTGACGGTTCCGCTGGCCATTTTTCCGAATTTCAGCAATCGATATTCTGTTTCGGAAAATTCAGTCCGGACCATCTGATACAATTCGTTTACCAGCTCACAGCCGATGGCCAGGGCGTCGATCCCTTCCTCCGCATAGGCGCAGTGGGCGCTCTTACCGAAAATCGTAATGTCCAGCTCACAAGATTTAGCCATCATCTCGTTGGACCGGGCGCCGACAGCATACTTCTCCAGCATGGGGTAGAGGTGGAAGGCGTAAATTCTCTCGACGTTGTATTTGGAGAGGATGCCGGAAGCGGTGATATCCTTTGCTCCGCCGATGGTTTCCTCAGCAGGCTGGAAAACCAGCAGCACATTATGCGGCAGTGTATGAATGATCTGGTCCAGTTCCCCGGCCAGGGCAAGGAGCATTGCCATGTGGCCGTCGTGGCCGCAGGCGTGCATCGATCCTTCATGGACGGAGCAATAGTCGGCTCCTGTTTCCTCAATGACGGGAAGGCCGTCCATATCGCTGCGCAGCGCGATGGTTTTGTCACGGCACTGACCGGTTCCGTTTTCTCCTCTCGACTGGAAGAACGCGCAGACGCCGGTTCCGCATACTTCTTTGATTTCACAATCATACTGGCGCAGCTGTTCCACAATATATGCCTGTGTTTTATAGACGTCATATCCAAGCTCGGGAATGCGATGCAGTTCCCTGCGGTATTTGATCAATCGGTTATTCATAGGACTCCTTTATCTTGATATTTCTCCAGATCCGTTGCGTATGAACGGCCGAAAATGACAGATCCGTTTCCTTTACTATCTGAAACTATAAAATAGGCGCTCAAAATAGTCAAGTCCCAAATCACTGAAGTTAGTGTCAAGTAATCGTTGGCAAGTTATCTTCTTTTTCATACATACGAGTTGACCTGTGAATTCTCTTTTCAAAAATGCCCTTA
>JAQUYZ010000120.1 GCA_028691625.1 Eubacteriales bacterium | reverse complement strand
CGGTAAAGGGATAAAGAAAGGAATCAATATGCATTACGTACGTTTAAATGGTACAGGATTACGAGTTTCGACGCTTGCATTGGGAACCGGTTCGTTTGCAAGTCATATCAGTGCTAAAGTAGCGGAAGAAATTCTAGATACTTATGTTGGCGAAGGCGGCAATTTTATTGATACCGCTAATGTTTATGGTCGCTGGAATCCGGGAAATCAACCACTTTGCGAGCGAATGATTGGTAAGTGGCTTGCGCAACATCATCAGCGAGATAAAATTGTTCTTGCAACAAAGGGCGCGGCGGATGCAATTGGTAAGCCACATATCAAACGTCTTTCAGAACAGGAAATCAGAACTGACATTGAGGACAGCCTGATAAACTTGAAGACTGATTATTTTGATATGTACTATTTGCATCAGGATGATCCCAGTAGACCGGTAGGGGAAATCCTTGAAACAATGAATGCGCTTCATAAGGAGGGAAAAATTCGATACTTTGGTTGTTCTAACTGGAGTGGACAAAGAATGCGAGAAGCGGATGCCTACGCAGAAGAACATGGAATCAGGTCTTTTAGCGCGCATGAAATCATGTTTAACCTTGCGAGGAGCAATCCGGATGTTGTTTATAATGAAATTCAGGTGTGCACGGATGAGGATATATGGAATTATCATAAGGAAACGCAAAAACCTATGATTGCTTACACATCACAAGCAGCAGGTATCTTTGTTCGTTGGCATGAGCCTGATTTCTTTGAGGGAGAAAAGCATGCTTTCCCGCGTCGATTCTTTTGGAATGATGTGACAGAGGTGCGTTTGCAAAGAGTAGATCAACTTGCAAAGCTTACTGGTCGGTCTCCTATGCAACTTGCTTTGGGCTTCCATTATGCACAGCCATTCCAGGTTATTCCGATTATTGGCCCCTCTAATAAGTTCGAGCTTTTGAATAGTTTGGCGAGTTGTAATTATGTAATGACTGCAGAGGAATTAGATTTTATACTTGATGGGAAAGATATCTGGGCATAAATGGAAAGGAATGCATTTATGGGCGAGAAACAATTCTATTACAAAACCAGTCAAATATTGGATGTTGAGGGAAGGTACCGATATGCCCGTGAACCCGTACTACGCAGAATGCCAGACGGAAGCTTGATATCTTTTGCTTTATCTGGCGGACTGAGAGAGCCGGCTAATGATAATATAGTCTTGGTTACTCGCAGCACAGATAACGGAAAAACGTGGTCAGAACCATCTGTAGCATTTGAACACTCTTGTAGAGCAGTATGGGCAACGGAACTGTTCACTGAAATCGAAAATAAGCCCATGTTATTTATTCAAACTTATGTCGCGGAAAGCAGGTATCGAGAATTACAGTCCTTCGTTTCTTACACGAATGATTGCGGAAAGACATGGACGGAACCTGTTAGTATCGGCGGCGGAGTAAATGGAATTTGTGTTCGTCAAGGAATTAAGTTGAAGAGCGGTAGACTTGTTTTCCCGGTTTATTGGCAAGAATGTGTAAAAGACTGGGATTGGAAAGGCATACCGGAGGAGGATACCATGAATAATGCCGTTTGGCCTAAAAAGTGCGGTGTTATGATATCTGATGATAATGGAGATTCCTTCTACCGAAAAGGGTGTTTGTCAGCTGATTATCTGTTGTGGGAAAACAATATTGTTGAAATTGAACCGGATCATTTGGTGATGATGATACGAGCGGAGAGAGCAGGATACCTTTATCGCAGCGAAAGCTGGGATGGTGGTGCGACGTGGACTCCGGCACGTGCAACAGATATTCCGGGGGCAGGAAGCAAGATTTCGATGACAAAACTGGGCAAGAGTGTTGCCATGGTATTTAATGCTAATTCCTATAAGGGACCGACTTCTTTTTCATCGAGAACAAATCTGGAAATATGGATTAGTGATGATGGACTTAATTCATGGAAGAGAAAGTTACCGCTTTGTAAAAATGACAATCTGTTTTTCTATCCGCATCTCCTGAAAGATGATAATGAAGAACAATTGTTGGTAGCATTTGAAAATGGAATGCAGCACTATCTTATGAGTATCCCATATGAGGAATTAATAGGGGGAGATACGCCGTGAGAAATGGAAGAAGGATTGTGGATGCACATATTCATTCATTTCCGTATATCGATGGAATTTCAACACGCGGTAAGACTCAAGGAACAAAGAACGGAAAAATGTTGGTAAATGGAGTAGAAGAGTCTTTTATTCCAGAATGGCTTGCGGATTCGGCATTTCCAATCGAGTTGGCTTTGAGCTACATGGACAAAGAAGGTGTTGATCAAGCCTTCATTATCCAAAATAGTGTTATTGGAGATTGCAACGAGTATATATCGGGAGCAGTTGCAAGGTATCCAAAGAGATTTTTTGCTTCAGTACAAGTTGATCCGTTTTCCAAGGATGCAGCCAGTACACTTGAGCATTACGCGTCCCTTTCAAGGCCCAATGTCTTTAAGATGGAAATCAGCGAACAGTATGGCTGGTCGGGAATGCATAGAGATTTAAGAGTTTTTGATTCGCCGGGGATGAGCGATCTGTGGGATATTGCATTAAAATATAAAATGGCTGTAATGTTTGACACGGGATTAATTGGAACAAATGGCTATCAAACAGAGCAATTTGCAAAGTTAGCAGATGCATATCCTTCTCTGCCGATAATAATAGAACACGGTTGTATGTGCAAAAATGACTTTGATACGAATTCTGAGCTGCGACCGCAGTGGGATGCTATGGCAAAATTGGGTCGAAAAGAAAATATCTATATGGGTCTTACGGCGATTGTTGAAACAGCCGGAAATATGGAGCGTGCAATGTGGGTATTAGAGCATCTGCTAAATATTGCTGGCGAGCGCAAAATTGTTTGGGGAAGCGACATTCCCGGTAATATGAGGTTTTGGACTTACAATAATATGATTGAATGGGCTGAAAAAGCACCATGTCTGACAGAACGACAAAAAGATCTGTTTTTGGCACAAAATATGTTGGATATGTTTAGGTGAGGAAAAACTATGAATAGAAATGATTTTATAGTGGCACCCGAAGAGGTTTTTTCGATGTACGTTGTAAAACCTCAAACTGATGTACCTGAAACGGAATTGGTGAAAGGATCGCTAAGTCACCTAGTCAATACGGAAAAATTGACACTTAGTTTTTTAAAAATGGAAAAGTTTTCGGAATTTGAAGTGCATACGCACCCCCAAACACAGATAATGATAGTTGTATCTGGAAGCTGTGATGAGATTATTGACGGCAAACTTTTTCATGTAACTTCTGGAGATGTAATTTATTTGCCGTCAGGGATTCCCCATGGTGCATTCCTTAATGAGGAAGATTGCTGTGCGATAGATATTTTCGTGGGAGGGCGGCCGGATTATTTAGAGAAGTTTTACAAGCAGAACCCGGGATGCAGCCTCCCCTTTGACGGAGTTTCTTTCTGGTAAGATGGATGGAATTTATGAATCTGAAGTGAAGAGACGATCAGAAAGAATCCGAGCTTAAGGGGGATTGAAGTCTTGCAAATGGAGAGAACCTGATGGTATGGCAGAAGTAGGACTGCTTCATAGTAGCGAAGAAGTCTGTGAAAACAGATGGAGCGAAGGGAGCAGCAGGAAATCGTTCCCTGCGGGGAAACAGACGCGGCACGGGAGGCCAATGCGTATGGAACCAGAAACAAAGGGAATAAGGTACCAGTCAGCAACATACCCGACAGTGCAGAATCTGATGCACAATGTCAATGAGCAGACTCTGATGGTAGAGCAAAAGAAACAGGCAAAAAAGAAAGCAACAGGAATAGACGGAGTAGACAAGACAGCCTACTACCGCAGAGAGCATCCTGAAATCATCGCCTCGGCCGCGCAGATTGACTGGCAGCTCGACGACGGCATGGGCGACATGCTGCCGCTGATGCAGACGGACATCACACTGACCAGCCGGGATGAACGCCGCGTGCTGATCATCGACGCGAAGTATTACGCCCATACGACGCAGGCTCAGTTCGGGACACACACGCTGCACTCGGGCAATCTCTATCAGATTTTTACTTATGTGAAGAACAAGGAGCTTGCGATGAAGGATCATCCTCATGAGGTTGCCGGTATGCTGCTCTATGCAAAAACGGATGAGGAAATTGCGCCGGATCATGTGTATCAGATGAGTGGCAACCGGATTTCGGTAAAGACGCTGGATCTGAATCAGGAGTTTACGGGAATCCGCAAGCAGCTGGATGAAATCTGCCATGAGTTTTTCGAATGAATACACGGAAGGTGAATCCTCTTGAAACTCAGAGTGATTCCTGCTCCCGCGCAACTGTTGTATACCGCAATAGGTCGCTACAATGATTCCGGATTGGAGGGATTCCCTTGACAAGAGTTGCTGTTCTGTCCGACACACACGGCCTGCTCCGCCCGGAAGTCATTCAAACCATCACCGGCTGTGACGCCATCATCCACGGCGGCGACATCAACAACCAGCAGATTCTCGATCAGCTTTCCGCGCTGGCTCCGCTTTATGTCGTTCGCGGCAATAACGATAAGGAGTGGGCGGAGCATCTGCCGGAGAGCATCACCGTTCAGATTGAGGACTGCGTCCTCTTCGTTGTTCACAACAAGAAGTTTGTCCCTCCGGAACTTCACGGTATTGATGCGGTCATCTTCGGCCATTCCCACAAATACGCCGAACAGATGATCGACGGCAGGCTCTGGCTGAATCCGGGCAGCTGCGGCAAAAGACGCTTCGATCAGGAAATCACCCTTGCCATTCTGACGATCAACGGAAAAGAGCTGTCTGTCGAAAAGATTCTCATCCCGGTAAGGCAGTAGCTGCGATCAAAACTCGTTATCGCAAATCAAATATTATCTCAAATTCTCACCGGAAAGGCTTTGCCCACAAGCCTTTCCGCGTTTCTTTTTTGAGATAATATTTTGTACCCATCTCCATCATAAGGTAAATGGTAATGTTTTGCGATACCTTTATTTAATTGGAAGCCTTTCCGCGATTATACTCCTTGGTGTGTCCTTGAATCTAGTAAAATGGTTATTCTTGTGTCTTATCGCGGGAATAACAGTGATATGGTGGCTTCTGAATATAAGAAACACAAATCGTATATGGGTTTGGGAAGAATACCTAAAAGTCGTGTTTCTCTGTTTCATTTTACAAGGTTGTATTAAGTTTAACTAAAAAATTGTTGTTTCATAAGAAAAAGCTTTGTCGTGTATGCCTTTGACTTGTATTATTGCACATTTGAAAGACGAAACATGATGGAATACAATAAAGTTCGCAATTTCATAAATTAATGGAAAAGCCATTGGTACTCCGCTAGAATGAATGATGCTACAGCATTCAAAGAGGAGGAGCACACCAATGGCCAAGAAAAACGATACCACAAATCTCATGGAATTGCTACTGCGGTGTATGGGAGAAGCCGACCCGATGCTCAGCATGCTGGAATGGCTTTGCGCACAACTGATGGAAGCGGAAGTTTCAAGCAAATTAGGGGCAGAGAAGAACGCGCACTGCAATGATCGAATCAGTAGCCGGAGCGGGTATCGTCCACGAAGGTACGATACCCGGATGGGAACCATGTATCTCCTGATCCCCAAAGTCAGAAATGGCGGCTACATCCCCTTCTTCATAACAGAGCGTAAACGCAGTGAAGCAGCTCTGATCCAAGTGGTTCAGGAGGCTTTCGTGCAAGGGGTATCCACTCGCAAGATGGACAAGCTCGCAAAGAGCCTGGGCATCGAGAACCTGTCCCGCAGCCAGGTAAGCGAGATGACCAAAGGACTCAACGAACAGGTCCAATCGTTCAGGGAACGTCCGTTGGCGGGAGAAGCGTATCCCGTGCTCTGGGTCGACGCACTGTACGAGAAGGTGCGTTATGGCGGCCGTGTCGTCAGCATGGCCATCCAGATCGTCTGCGGTGTGAATGCGCAGGGACGACGCGAAGTGCTGGCGATCGAACCCATGCTGGAAGAATCCAAGGACACCTATTGACCCTGCCCCCGAGCGTTGTACCAGATTGAAAGTTAGTCGATCTGGTATAATAACGCAAAGGAGTGGGATCAATGCCAAGGAAAGCATTCACGGTGGAGCAGATCATCATCAAGCTCCGGGAGAT
>JAQUYZ010000119.1 GCA_028691625.1 Eubacteriales bacterium | reverse complement strand
CCATGCCTTTTATGCGCGCCAGTGTTTCATATAAGAGATCCAATGCATCGCAAACCTGCTTTCGATTCTCTCTGCCCGCACATGAGGTGTTTCTTCTGATATAATCCCCCGACTGCAGATATCCCGTAAAATCATAGTATGCCGCCTCAACTCCATCCTCTGAAATAAAGTACATCGGAAGGATATAGGGACAATGGCTTTCACTAAGCATTCTTTTTTCATAGTCCGGTATTTTACTCTCCGTCAGCAGATGGAATTTCCTTCTCCCTGCCGATTCTTCGATCTGCCCTTCCATCGAAATAAAATGAATCAACATTTTCTTTTCTCACTCTCCACCGCATTTCGAACATGCAGTATAGCCTCGTTTGACAGCCTCTTCTTTTTCAATCGATATCACATACTTATCCACAATGGGACAATTTCCTGTATGATAGGATTCTCCCGTCTTGAAGCAATAAGTCAGGCTTCCGTCAGATAAATCGTGTGAGCCACAGATGCTGCAAGGTTCATATTTTCGTCTGATCTGGTCGGACATGGTCATTTGTCTTGGCTCAGACGTGATATAGATGCAGTTTTCACTATGATATCTTCCTCCCGCTCTGGGAAAGATCCAGACCAGATTTGATTTTTTTTCCTTCTCCATTTCCTCAAAAGCGAGAGGATCCATTTGTTCTTCCGCTCCCACAAAACCTCTGAAGAGCAAAGACTCAGAAACAGGAAGTTTTTTGTAAAATGGGACAGGGAGCTTGATGTTCACATCATAGTTTAAATCCATGGAAATCATATCTTCCATACCATGGAAAGGAAACCGGTATCCGAACTGTGCCAGCTCCACTTCCGAGATATGATTCCCGTTCTCATCATATACTCTGTCCTTCAACTTCAACTCAAACAACGGAGACGCCAGAGGATTCAAACCGGCTTCCGCGCTCAATACCCTTGCTTCATCGGTCAATGAGTGAAATACACTTTCCTGAACGGCCATAAATTTGATCAAATAAGCGAAGGTTAAAACACCGATGATGAAGATCGGGAGAAAAATCGCCGCTTCCACCGTCAGAAAGCCTTTTTTATTGAATTGAGAATAAGCGGATCTTCTGCAGCGGTTAGAATTGTTGCATATATGTAAACATGTGATCCCGTGTAACAACTTCGAAACGAAATCCTCCGTAGTACTCCTCCAGATTAAAGTCACGATAATAACTTCCTTTCATGTTAAGCTGGATTAAATCCATGCAGCGAAGCAACTTTTTCTTACTGTTCTCCACAAACAGAAGGATCCTTAAATACTCTTCATACTCATAACCCTTCATGCTTTTCGGTTTCTCGTAATCTTCCTTCCATAAGAATTCCAGCGTACCTGACAGGGGTACAGCCCAATTCTGTTTATTCTTGAGAAAAGCTACCTGTTTCCCGTCTTCCAGAAGTCTTAAGTCATTTTCTGTCTCCGCGGCTGCCCAGGCTTCTGCAACAAACAATGCCCCAATCTCCTTTCCTTCTGCCAGGGTCAATACGGCCGCTACGGCTTCCACTTGATTCTTCTTTTCCGGATCACTATTAATGTGCATAAGGTTTAATATGTTTCTCATAATAAACAGATCATTCCTGACCGCTTTATAATTTTCCCGGTCGTTAAAATTGCCTTTCAGGATATATTCCACTTCATTGGAAAAGAATGTATCTCTCGTTTCGTGTCCCCGCTGATGATTTAAAAAATGCCTCATAATATATTCGTTGATCAGGAAGAGATCCCTGGTTTCGCTCTGAATCTCCTGTAGACTCGGAATTCCATTTGCGACGATGCTTTTCATATCAGAAATCAAATTGCTCCGATATCCATTCGATGGGAGGCTGTTGATTATCTGTTCATTTCTAAGTGCTGTCTCCGAATTCCTATGAGCGTATTCTTTTTCTTCAGACAGCAGTTCTTTTACAATACCATATTTCATGTATTCGAGGATTTGTCGCTCAAAAGTCACGGTATCGGTCATGGCATAGCCTTTCAGATCCACATGAACCGATTCAAGTTTCAATCTGAATAAGTCCAGATAATCCCTTCCTCTGATCATTTCCTTTATGGTATTATCGTGAAAGCTGTAGTCAGCATAATATTTAATTTTTTCCTCTGCCTGACCCTCGTCCGTATGGATCGCAAATATTCCATACCTGTCATGGAGCCGCACATCATATTCTGATAAAATAGAGCGCCCCGCCAGATCAAAGACTGCATCTGCATAACTTCTTCCTGCCGCGTGAGAAGCGGCTTGGATAAACAATCCGGTTAAAAGCAGCATGCTTGCTGCTATCATAGACAGAAATACTGAGGTGGCCCCCTTCCTTGAAAGACGAATCAAAAGCAATTAGGTTTCCCCCTCTCTGAACTGCAGGAGCCTGACCATCTCTGCCTCATTGATGATATAGGATCTGCCTTCTTCCCTCCGTGAAACGCAAACTTGAAAAAGGGTGTTGATTCGATACTCCCTTTCCTCTGCCATTTTGAGTACCGGCCGTATTCCGGACCACTCCTTCTTTGATTGAAATTCCCGGACTTCCTCATTGCGGATAACCGTCTGCGATAGCACTCCGCATTCTTTCCGCAGTGCTAAATGAAGAGAACATTGAAGCGACAGGGAGGAATATAAGCCGATCACGATATAAATCACCGCCATGACACCTGCAATGACCAAGGGAAAGATCATGGCTGCTTCCACCATTGTTGTGCCCTTTCTGGTTCTGCGTATCATCTTATCTTAAATCTCGTCAAAATTGCTGCTGTTCAGACTTTCAAAGGTGTTCGAAATGAATTCACCGATCTGTTCTTTAAAGAGCAGCCCCAATCCGATGGCTATGGCGACCAGTATCGCAACTTGAACCATCTCCATTCCCTTTTTGTTGTTCGAAATCATTTTCATATGATTTTCTCCTTTCCTTCCCTTCTTTTCCACTTTACATTTCCATCATTGCAGGTGCTATCGTCACCATGATGAGCACCATCAGCAGAATCATCAATGGAAATGACAATTTGGTTTCTGCCAGTCTCCCTTTTTCCTCCGCTCTCTTTTTCCGGTTAATCCAAAGCAGCTCACTCTCCCCCTCCAGTTTTTCAGCCAGAGTGCTTCCTTTGTTCCAATTGTCGGTAATCACAGCTGTCAGCCTTATCATCTCCCGTACGCCACACCTCTGTGAGAACTCTTGTAGCTCCCTGATCAGAGAAGCGTTCGACTGTGCTACTCGCTTTTGAATTTCTGACAATTCTTCATATAGAAACCTTTCCCCCCATTGCTTTTGATTTTTTCCCGTTTTGTGAAATGCCTCATAATCCTGCACGATTTTTGAAAACGCTGTGCTCACTACCAGACCTGCATTCAGCAGCAGCACCAGCTTATTGATAAATTCAGGAAGATCTTTGGTTATTGACGCTTCCGCTTCTCTGATTTCCTTGTTGATATGATCGTATCGTTTAAAATACACGGTTAAAATTGCCAGGAAAGAGACAGGTACCAGGATTGCGCCGCTTCTATCTCTGCCTGTAAACCAGCGTACTGCTATCCCATCCCCAAGTTCCTCAGGCAGGTTTATATCGGATGAGTCTCTTCCCTCCGACAGCTGCACAAGACGTTCCGTCAGTCTTTCTGTCATATTCCTTTCATAATCCTCTGCTGCTGCATCCGGATCGATTTTCGCTTTGTAAATACGGGTAATTGATTGATCATCCAAGGCAAGTTCCGCTTGAAGCTCTATTGTTTCCGTACCGTCCGCATTTAGGATGTTGACCGATCCATCCTCCCTGACCAGTTCCGGGCAATTGCTTGTCCAACGAATTGTAATTCCCGTATCCGAATCTCTGTCCAAGAGCCTGAGCGGTTTGCTGATATGGGATAAATCCTTGTTTTCTCCAAGTATGAAAACTCCAAGCCTGCGCTCAAACACCCTGAGCAGTTCAAGTTTTTCCGTATCTGTCAGTTCTTTATGGCTCACCTTGATGGTAACATTCTCCGATAATTCATAGTCTTTATATTTCATTTGTACTTCTACAGGGATTGATTTTGCAGCTTGTCCCTGTTCGGGCCTGAGAATAGTTCTGATTTCTTCGGTTTTTGTGAACTGCACCAGGAACAAAGATGCCGAGATCATAAGAAAAATTGCAATGATACCCAAATATGCAGCCATGATATGCGCCTTGCTCTGCTGAATTAACCGATGCGAGTCTCTGGCTCCATACCTCCTGAAATATTTGTGCTGCATGACCTCACTTTTTCCTGTGATCCAGTCCGGGAAACAAAGCGTCAGTTTTTCAGAAATCTTTTCACACCGGTTAAAAATATCTTTTTTTACCTGGTTTCCATTCATTTTCATTTGTGCTTATACCTCTATTTTCATGAGTTTCATGCTCCAAAAATATGCGGCCCCTATCCCTGCAAGTGCCAAAGTCATAAGAATCCGCCCTTTTAAACCCTCATACATGGTGCTGAGATAATCGGGTGAGATCAATTGAAGAAAAAGCAGAATCAGAAAAGGGATTGCGGTCAGAATCTTTGCTTCAAATTGTTTTTGTACAGTAATTGCCCGTATCTCTCTTTCAATAGCGATTTTGTCCATGATAATTTCCGCCGCCTTTGTCAAAACCTTTACCATATCGCCTCCCGTTTCTCTGCATGTCAGATAGATATCAACGAAATCCGAAACATCTTCGATGCTGGTTCTGTAGGCAAAATCCTTCAGAATCTCATCCTCGGCTTCCCGATATTCCTTGAGCCGTTTTACCATATCAGCCAATTCCTTCACAATCAGGGCCTCTCTGCCATAGATCAACCGCATGCTTTGCTCGGCTTCCAGCAAGGCTTCCGGCATTTGTCTTCCCGCGGTGACAGAGGCTGATATGGAATATAGCACATCCCGGAACTGTTCCTTCAACTCTTTTCTTCTCTTTTCAGCCAAGTAAAAGCGGTAGGGTTTCAATCCGGGAAAGGCTAGGCATGAAACGAGAAGAGACAGAATCAGACTGTGGTAAAAAAGATAAGCGGTGATCATGAGGCTCAAGCCACAGTATAACAAAAATCTGATTTTTTCATTTTGACTCAGCGTATAGTTTGAGTAAGATTCCGGAATGACATCCCTCTTCTTATGTTGCTTAGGCAGGATCGGTCTTTTCATATGTAAACTCCGTTCATTTCCAATTTCATTGTATTTTTCAGGACATTCCCCGTTTTCATCAGCCCTCCTTTCGGAGCAGCGTCTTTCGTGAAATCAGATGTATTAATAATATATTTAAATAGTGGATTAATATATATCTTACCATCGTGATAACCTTCGATTTCTGAGATTTCCATTACTTTTCTGCTTTTATCGGGAAGTCTGCCCAGATGTACGATAATATCGATCGCTTCAGCGATTTGGCTTCGTATTGCATCGATGGGGAAATCTGCTGCCTGAAGAAACATTGCTTCAATTCTAGACAGCATTCCTTCCGTAGAATTTCCGTGCCCTGTTGAAAGGGATCCGTCGTGGCCGGTATTCATCGCCTGAATCATATCCAATACCTCTTCGCCGCGCACTTCGCCCACGATGATGCGGTTCGGTCTCATTCTTAGGGAAGCTTTAATCAGCTGTCTTACATTGACTTCCCCCTTCCCCTGCACATTTGCATTTTTACATTCCAGCCTGACGATATTTTCAATTCCGCTAATCTGCAGCTCTGCTGCATCTTCGATCACAATTACCCTTTCATCCTTTGGAATATACTCGGAAAGCACATTTAAAAATGTCGTCTTTCCTGAACTTGTACCGCCGGAAATGAAAATATTGTAGCCTGATTTGACTAATATTTTCAGAAATTCAGCCGCCTCCCCGGTAATTGTCTCTATTCGCAGCAGATCCTCCATTGTGATTCTGTTCTCCGGAAATCTTCGTATGGTCAGAATCGGTCCGTTCAATGCAACGTTTTTATAAACAGCATTTACTCTGGAGCCGTCATCCAGTCTCGCATCTACAATGGGATTCATTTCATTGATCTCCCGATGAACCTTTGCCGCAATCCTTCGGATGATTTCTTCCAGATCATCGATTGACTCAAAATGGAGGTCAAGCTTTTCTATTTTCCCTTTTTTTTCTATGAAAATATGATCGATCCCGTTTACCATGATCTCACTGACCTCTTTATCA
>JAQUYZ010000118.1 GCA_028691625.1 Eubacteriales bacterium | reverse complement strand
TATGTTGTTATTTTGCAATTCAACAATAAAGCATAAATACAGAAACCGCTACTGTTTTTTGAAAACTTTGATCGAAGAGATCATTTTAGGGTAATGCTAGCCATCGCGTTAGCGATTTGGTACAATAATTATTAACGACAAAATTTCCATCCGTTAGTTGAACTCCATACAGTTATAAGGAACAAATAAACAAATGAAAAAAGACTTTCAGGATTTAGGCATATTGCCTCAGATATTACAGGCCATTGATGAAATGGGCTTTAAAACACCCACAGAGGTGCAGAGCAGGGTGATTCCCCATATCCTCAATCAGGAGGATATGATCGTTATTTCCAAAACAGGCAGCGGTAAAACAGCTGTCTTCGGAATACCTCTGTTACAGATGACGGACTCGGATGCATTGGAACCTCAGGGTTTGATTCTGACACCGACAAGGGAACTGGCAGTGCAGATAGACAACGATCTGAAACAGATGTCGGCTTATTTGCCCCACAACACCATCGCCGTCTATGGCCAGCATAGCATGAATACTGAAATACAGGCTCTCAAAAAGGGTGCCTCTATCGTCATCGGAACACCCGGCCGGGTCTTTGATCACATACTACACGGTACTTTAAAGGTAAAAAAAATCCGTTTTCTTGTATTGGATGAAGCAGATAGAATGCTGGACATGGGTTTTATCGATCAGGTGTTTAAAATCATTAAAACCATTCCGAAAAACAGAGTTACGCTTCTCTTTTCCGCTACCATCCCCACTGAGATCCAGCATATCTGCCAGGGATACATGAAGCGTCCTCAAACGGTTGAAATCGAATCCCAAACCCGGACCGTCGATACGATCCATCAGACCTATTGCCGCATGAACAAGAATGAAAAGCGTACGCAACTGCACCGCATTCTGATGACAGAACGACCGGAAAGCTGCCTGATCTTCTGCAATACACGCTATGCAGTGGATCACGTTCAGAGTTTTCTTGCTTCCAGGGGGTATGCCTCCCAGGCGATTCACGGAGAGATTCCCCAGAAAAAACGACTGACCATCATGCAGCAGTTCAAACAGGGTGACTTTCACATTCTGGTGGCCACCGATGTTGCCGCCCGGGGAATCCATATTGAAGATTTATCTCTCGTCATCAACTATGACGTGCCTCTGGAAAAGGATAATTATATTCATCGGATCGGACGTACCGGCAGAGCAGGCAAAGGCGGCCGTGCCATCACCATGGTCACCGGCGACGATATCATGAGTCTGTATGAAATCGAAGAACATACCGGAGCTATGATCGAAGAAGCCGAATTACCGTCCGATACGGAGATTCATGCGTGCAGAGCAGATGCGGAGAAATGGATCATCGATAAATACAAAAGCAGCAGTCTGGCTTCTGCTCCGGTGCAGAAAGCATCTGAAAAGAATAAAAGGACAAGATCCCGCAAACCCCGCAGGAATAACAGACAAACAAGGAGAATAGATGGCATTTGAGGATATTAAGAGAAACGCCAAAAGAGATATTGAATCGGATATCAAGGAATACGAAACCAGGCAAAGAAATCAGGCAACGTATCGTTATATCCAGTCAAAAATAGAATTAGCTGCTGCCGTTTCATTGATCACCGATGAGGAAACGAAAGAATACATGGAACAAATCAGCAGCCACAGATAAGATCTGTTTTACTGTCTGCACATCAAGAGGCAGCCCACAATGGGCTGCCTTAATTTCTGCGCATGGTTATTCTCTTACCTGCCGCTTCTTCTGCGTTCCAGTTCCTTCAGGTATTTCTTTCTCAGTCTGATATCGTTGGGCACAATCTCCACCAGCTCATCGTCGTTGATAAACTCCAGGGCCTCCTCCAGCGTGAAAATTCGTGCGGGAGAAAGCTTAATGGCTTCATCGCTGCCCGCTGCTCTCATATTTGTCGTCTTCTTCGCCTTACAGGCGTTGACGACCATATCCTCATTCCTGCTGTTCATTCCGACGATCATCCCCTCATAAACTCTGGTGCCGGGTTCGAGGAACAGAGTGGCCCGTTCA
Organism: Eubacteriales bacterium; assembly: GCA_028691625.1. GTDB lineage: Bacteria > Bacillota > Clostridia > Peptostreptococcales > Anaerovoracaceae > Anoxybacterium. The sequence goes on along the minus strand of JAQUYZ010000118.1, from coordinate 4,145 downwards.
CTGATATTGAACAGCGCATAGGGCGTTGCAACGCCTTCCTCCTGTGCAATAACGGCGCCGTTTGTCCTTTGGGGGATCTCTCCCTTATGCGGCTCAAAGCATTCGAATCTTCTGACCAGAGTGCCTTCCCCTCTCGTATCGTTGATAAACTCCGTCCGATATCCAAGCAATCCCCGTGTAGGAACAAGATACTCCAGCTTGGAATATCCATCCTTCCCCGACATGCCGGTCATGATCCCTTTTCGGATATTCAGCTTCGAGATGACGGATCCCGAGTATTCATCGGGCACGGAAATAACTACTTTTTCAATCGGTTCCAGCAGCTTTCCCTTTTCATTGCGGTGCATGATGACCTCAGGCTTTGATACCGCAACTTCATATCCTTCCCTGCGCATATTTTCCAGCAGGATGGAAAGATGCAGTTCTCCCCTTCCGGATACCTTGAAGCCGTCCGTCGTTTCAAGGGGCTCAACCAAAAGGCCGACATTGACCTCCAATTCCTTCTCCAGCCGTTCCTTTATATGCCTTGATGTCACATATTTTCCCGCCTTTCCTGCGAATGGCGACTTGTTCACCATAAAATTCATGGACAAGGTAGGCTCTTCGATATGGATCATTTCCAGGGGAAGCGGATTTTTATCATCGCAGATGGTCTCACCGATGGTAATATCCGCGATTCCGGCAAGAACAACAATATCTCCCGATTCTGCACCTTCCACAGGGGTTCTCTTCAACCCTTTATACACGAATACCTGGTTGATTTTCCGTTGCACCACACTTCCGTCTTCCTTGCAGACAGATACGGTCTGGCCGGTCCGGATGGTTCCTTTATAGACTCTGCCGATCCCCAGTCTGCCGATATAATCATCATAAGCCAGAGTGGAAACCTGCATCTGCAGCGGTTCGTCATTATAGTCCGGATACGGATCCACGTGCTGAATGATGGTATCAAACAGAGGAGTGATGTCATCACTGTCGTCATCCATTTCTGTTTTTGCAATTCCGTGCTTTGCCACACCGTAAAGGATCGGGAAATCCAGCTGCTCATTGTTGGCATCAAGCTCCATGAAGAGCTCGTACACCATGTCCACGACCTCCATAGCCCTCTGATCCTTCTTATCGATTTTATTGATAAGGAGGATCGGGTTCAAGCCCATCTCAAGGGATTTTTGCAGCACGAATCTCGTCTGCGGCATCGGGCCTTCGCTGGAGTCCACTAGCAATATCACTGTATCGACCGTCTTGATGATACGCTCCACCTCTGAGGAAAAGTCCGCATGTCCCGGGGTATCCACGATATTTATTTTAACGTCATTATGCATGATTGAACAGTTTTTGGAATAAATCGTAATTCCGCGTTCTCTTTCGATATCATTGCTGTCCATGATGCAGTCTACAACCTCTTCATTCTCCCGGAATACTCCGCTCTGGGATAAAAACGCATCCACCAAAGTTGATTTCCCCGCGTCAACATGGGCAATCACAGCAATATTTATTATTTTTTGTTTTTCATTCATCAAATTTCCTGCTTTCTGTGTTTTCAACCTTACTATTATACCAGATAACCGGAATTATGCATACAGGACATTTCATTCACCAGTAATTTTTTTTTGCATACTATGATTGTGACGGAAACGTCCTGGTCTGAGATTTTATGAAATGAGATACATAAAGGAGGAATTTTTAGATGCCCAGTGTTTATTTAAGTCCTTCCACCCAGGAATTCAATCAATATATCGGTGGTGGCGATGAAGAATATTATATGAACCTGATCGTGGATGCCATGATCCCTTACTTACGAGCCAGCGGTATTGAATTTGCGAGAAACAATCCGGGTGATTCCATCCCGGAGATTATTGAACAATCTAACGCAAATCAGTATAACCTCCATCTGGCTCTTCAATCGACAGACACACCGGACGGACTGGATGCCCCCTTACGAGGCATTGATGTATACCACTTCGCCGTCAGTCCCGTCGGCGGAGAAAGGGCCGCATACCTTATCTATCAAAATTTGAAAGATATTTACCCTGTTCCTGAGCTGGTACAATTCGTGCCGAATGTTGCTATGATCGAATTAAGGTTGACAAACGCACCTGCAGTATTGGTGGAGCTTGGGTATCACGACAATCCGGAGGATTCTTTCTGGATTAAAAATAATATTGCAGCCATTGGCAGAAATCTGGCTTTATCCGTTGCCGAATTTTTGCAGGTTCCCTTTGTGGAACCGCAGCAGCAAATCTTTGTGCCGGAATCACCTGCCTCTTGAATTCAGCATAATAGCATGAAGGAGGTACTTTTATGCCTGCTATCTATTTAAGTCCATCTCTTCAGGAATTCAGCCCCTTTCTCATCGGCGGTACTGAAGAATTCTATATGAACCTGATTGCCGATGCCATGGTTCCGTATTTGCGGTCCAGCGGCATCGCCTTTAGCAGAAATGATCCCGGCAAGTCCCTGACCCAGGTGATCTGGCAGTCCAACACCGGAAATTACGACCTTCATCTGGCCCTGCATTCCAATGCCTCCCCGGAAAACATGCGGGGAATACTGCAGGGTCCTGACGTATATTTCTATTCCACCAGCGAAAGAGGCCGCAGTGCTGCCGAAATCATAGCCGGCAATTTAAAAAAAATCTATCCGGAACAGAGCCTTGTAGCAACAATCCCAACCACGATCCGGGCAGAACTGAGAAGAACCAGCGCACCTGCCGTTTTGGTTGAAATCGCATATCAAGATAACTATACGGACGCCATGTGGGTCAGGGACCATATTGGTGATATCGGGAGAAGCCTTTCCCAGTCTGTTGCACAATTTTTAGACGTTCCTTTTATCGGTTCGAAACGCAGCCCGTAGTAATTTCCGGGCTCCTATGGTATACTAAAAGTGACTGCAGCAATCTGCAGATTTCGGCTGGTATAAAGAGGAAACCTATGGAAAAGATCATTGATGTACTGAAGAATGTCCTTGAAAATGAAACCTTGATCACACTGAGTCTTGGGGATCTCAGGCGAAAGTCCAATCCTTACAGCAAGGTGGTTTTACGGCCGGTGCTGCTGCAGGGAGCGCTGAGCTATCAAATGGAATACCATTTCCAGAACAAGGTGACCCATAAAAATCTAAGCAAAGAGCAAAGCCTGGAGCTTTGCATGGAATTGATCACCGATATTTTCAAGCAGGTCAATCTATTCAGCGCCGATGCGGATTATCAGATCCTTGCTTCCAACCCGGGCAAACCGAAGATCATGAAAAAGGCGCCGACAAAAAAGATGCCGAGCCTCAGTCACAATCAAGAGAAACAATATATCATTCCTGACCATGTTCCCTGTGACTTTCTGATCCGTCTTGGCGTCATGGATCAAAACGGACAAGTCTTCCAGAAGCACTATGCAAAATTCAGGCAAATCAACCGGTTTCTGGAAATTGTGTCTGATGTGCTGGATTCTCTGCCGGACAAAGCGCCTTTGCGCATTGTGGATTTTGGCTGCGGAAAAGCCTATCTGACCTTTGCCCTTTATCACTATCTGAAACGGAAAGAGAAAAAAAATGTCGAAATCATCGGCTTGGATTTAAAAGAAGATGTCATTGATTTCTGCAATTGCGTTGCACAAGATCTGAAATATGAAGGACTTCACTTTCTGAAGGGCGATATCGCGGAATATTCGGAGCAAGAAACAGCCGATATGGTCGTTACGCTGCATGCCTGCGACACAGCGACGGACTACGCCTTGATCAAGGCTGTGGGATGGGGCGCCTCGGTGATCTTGTCCGTTCCCTGCTGCCAGCATGAACTGTTCAGCCAGATTTCAAACGGGCTGCACACTCCGATCCTCAAGCATGGGATCCTCAAGGAACGGTTCTGCTCCATCCTGACTGACGGTCTGCGCGGTTTAAAGCTGGAAGAGCAGGGTTATGACGTTTCCATGATCGAGTTTACAAGCCTGGAACACACCTCAAAAAACATTATGCTCCGGGCGGTTAAAACCGGAAGAAAAAGCACTGCCGCGGGGGAGGAATACCGGCGTCTTTCGGAATACTGGCATGTCAATCCTACCATCGACCGTCTGGGTGATCTTCAGACAATAGATTGAAAATCGATTAGACTGCGCCCACCGGGCGCACTTGATAATAATGGACGTTCTCCG
>JAQUYZ010000117.1 GCA_028691625.1 Eubacteriales bacterium | reverse complement strand
ATAAAAATGCGCTCTGAACGCCTGTATTTTAATATTATGTTGCAAAACCGGTTTCATTAACAGCAAGTTAGTACTATTTAGTTATATGGTTATTCTTCGCTGGTTTACGAATATTGTGAATACTATATCACATTAACAAACTATTCTGAAAATAACATTTTCTCCCATTCCGAGTTGTCTGTGCGCAATCCCCAACGTTTGGAATGATTCCAGTCATTTTATGGCAATTAAAAAACCCGGCAGGAATACATATTGACTCTGCCGGTTTTTTTTGAATTACTGATTAACCGGATAGAAAGGCCCTATTACTTTGCCGAACACATGATTGATTATCTGCGCAAGGCTGTTGCAGATTTTTCCGATGCAATTAAATATTTATTTAATAAAATAGAAATATAAGCTATAATAATACTGTAAAGGTGGTATTGAATGAAGCATATTAAGAAAGAAACACTTGGCACCTACGGCCTTATTTTCGTAGCATTATTTTGGGGTTTGGGGTTTCCTGCCCTGAAGGTGGTGTCGGACACCATTCCAACCTTTTATCTGATCGGACTGCGCTTTTTCATGGCAGCCGTTCTGCTTTGCATCCTGTTTTTCAGGAGACTGAAAGAAATAAACAAGGCACTGATCAGCAGTGCCTTCCTTTTGTCGATCTTCTTGTTTCTGTGCTATGTATGCGCAACCCTTGGAATCAAATATACCACATCGGCAAAAGCTTCCTTTTTCAGCTGTCTTGGCTTGCTGGTCATTCCTGTCATACTGCGGCTTTTTTATAAGGAAAAGATCAGCAACAGAGTTACCATCAGCATTCTGATCTGTACGGCAGGCTTATTCATGATTTCCTATACCAGTGGAATGGGATTTTATCTTTCTGCAGGAGATTTAATCTGCATGGGCTGCTCCGTTACCGGAGCCGCACATGTCGTCATTACCGGCAGAGTCGCCAAGAACCAGGATCCTGCGATGCTTGCAACAGTACAATTGTTATTTATCTCTGTCTGGTCCTTTGCTGCAGCCATTTTTCTTGAGGATTTTCCGGAAACGATCACGCCGTTCCATTGGAGCGTTATGGTTTTCCTTTCCGTGTTCTGTACAGCGGCCGCGTTCGTTCTGTTGTGTGCCTGTCAAAGATATATCAGCTCTGCCCGAGCCGGCGTGATCCTCTCCATTGAACCGGTCAGCGGTGCATTGTTTTCCGCATTCCTTTTGGGCGATCAACTTGGGGTGAACGGGATCATTGGCGGCGCTATGATCTTTTCAGGAATGATTTACATGGAACTGGGAGAGAGCAAGCGTACCGATTCCAACGTCGTGACATATGTGTCACCCAATAAGGCAGACCTGTCATTATGCCAAACCTGTGTGTCTCTCAGTCAAACTGATTCGCACAGTCAACCTGATGTGCATCTTAGTCAAATAAAAGAAAATACCCCATCACAAGAACACCAAGAATAATACGATACCAGCCGAAGGCTTTAAAGTCATTTGTCTTGATATATCCCAGCAGGAAACGGATCGCGATAATAGATACAACGAAGGAAACGAGCATGCCGGCAAGAAGAATCATCATTTCCTCACCGGTAAAGTCAAATCCGAATTTCAGCAGCTTGATGGCGCTTGCTCCGAACATGACCGGTATGGAAAGGAAGAAGGAATACTCTGCCGCTAGCGTTCGGGATGTGCCGATCAGGATGGCACCCAATATGGTTGCGCCGGAACGTGATGTTCCCGGGATCAGCGAAAGCACCTGAAACATACCGATCAAAAATGCCGTTTTGTAACTCAGCTGATGAAAGGTCTGCACCAGCGCAGCACGGCCCTTGTTGTGATTTTCGATGATAATAAACAAGACACCATATACGACCAGCATCAGCGCCACAGTCTGATAGTTATATAAATGCTCATCCAACCAGTCATCCAGAGGTATACCGATAACCGCTGCCGGCAGAACGCCAATGACCACCTTATACCATATCGCCATGGTATCTTTTTTTTGCTGTAACGATTTCCTCGGCGTAAGCGGATTTAATTTGTTGAAATAAAGAAGCACAACCGCAAGAATGGCGCCTAATTGAATCACAACGCGAAACATTTCCTGAAATGCATCTGAAGTATTCAGCTTAATAAATTCCTCCACCAGAATCATATGTCCGGTGCTGCTGATGGGAAGCCATTCGGTGATCCCTTCAACGATGCCCAAAACGGCTGCCTTTAATAGTTCAATAAACAAGATAGTTACCTCCATCAATATTTTCTGAGCTGTTACTGATCCACGAGATGAAGAGAATCAAGATTCATTCGGTAGGTGACGTCTTTTCGTTCAACAATTACCGTTACGTCGTTTTTCAGACAGTCATCCTTCAGGATATTTGTAATCAATTCCCTGGTAGGGTTGATCGCATAGGGGTTTCCCACCAGCTTCAGCATAGAGAAGTCCCCTGACGTATCTCCATACGCATAGCTAGCCGGCAAATCGATTTGATGTTTCTCAGCCATTTCGGCTACCGCCTTCTCCTTGCTCCTGGAATCCCACATAGGAACGATTTTTCCGGTGTAAAATCCATCGCGGCCGATTTCATAGGTGGTGCCCCTGTAGTCATCCATTCCATACATTGCGGACATTTCACGCACGAGCTCCACCGGCGAACCTGAAATCGCAATGACGATATGCCCCTGATCCTTGTGCCATTTAATTCTCTCCCGAGAATAAGTGTAAACGCGTTCTCCCTTTTGTTCAATCACTTTTTGCGCAATGTAAGAAATATGAAAGGGATTTGTAAACTTGACCGTCTCAGAATAAATATCAACCATTTTCTGCAGATACAGGTCATAATCACCCAGACGTTTGTTCCACTGGATAAACGCCGGCTCAACCTCACGATACCACTTACTGTTTTCAATCAGTTCGTATTTGATCATCTTTTTAAACATTTCACTGATCAGTCCTTCCCGCGAAATGGTTCCGTCAATATCAAAAAAAGCAGCCGTCTTCTTCATTTGGGTTACCTCCTAAGCGCTAAAATTTTATTATTTCTACTCATAACATATGACGATCCATAATTTATACTATGAGGGTTATATTATTCCCAGACCATAGATCCTTGCTCCGAAGGGCACCAGCCCGAGCATAGACAGCTTGAAATGCTGGATTCCAAATGGGATTCCTATGATCGTAATACAGAAGATCGCACCAACCACAACATGGAAGCAGGCCAATTCCCAGCCAAAGAACAGTATCCATAGGAGGTTGAGAATCAGTCCGCAGGCGCCGAAATTTCCAATCTCAACTTCCCTTCCAAAGGGCCAGAGCACGAAGCCCGCAATTTTAAAGCATTGAATTCCGAAAGGCAGCCCGATGATCGTTATACACAACAGAACTCCGGCCAGGAACCATACGACTGCCCCTATAATTCCGCCTAATACAAGCCAGATAATATTGCCTATGAAACTCATACCTTCACCCCTTATTCACCTCTTGGTTCCTTACAGTGCAGACAGAACTTTCTGTGAACGCAGACTGTAGCCCCGCATGATTTGCATTTCCATCGTTCCTCTTCCTTGCGAAGGAAATCATCTATGCCAAAATCCCTGATATGAGTCAGATTTTCAAGCATGCTCATTCCGTATCTTGTCCTGTACCTCTTATCCAGCTGCCGCAGCCGCAAGCAGGGATATTTCCCGCACTCGTAGCAGAACCCTGATTTGTTATCCGCTATGGTTTTGCATTTTCTGATAATACATTTTCCGCAGTAATTCGGCATACTGCCATCAATCGAATTGCATCCACTGCATTTGTTCTTCTCCCTTAAATAACCCAAACAGATCGCGCAGTTCATGCCACACGGTGCAATCGATATCTTATTCATACTTATATTCAATTTACATCACCCATCCCCTTTGTAAAAGTGTTCCGTGGTCAGAGTAAGTAATTGGAATCCATTTCCATCCAGTTTATCAGATTTTCTGCCAGCTTTGCAATTCAATTATATTTCCTTCGATATCCTTCGCATAGACAAAGGTTGCCTTTATATTATCCGGATAGGCTGCCTCGACTACTTCACCCAACTGCCCTCCGCCTTCCAAAATGATTTCCTTCAAGGTTCCCCGAACATCATCCACCTCAAAGGCCAGATGGCTGAAACCGAGATGATTGATCTTTTTCGAACTGTTGTGTTCCTCTTGTGAGTACGAGAAGATTTCCAGCGTGGGATGATCCTCGGAATAATCGGGCAGCAATAAATGTTCTCCCTGAATATGTACGGACGGAATTCCGGTCAGCTTGTCGAGCCATTCTCCCTTCAAATCCCGATTCTGATTGATCGGCTTGCAGTGCAGTACCTTTTGATAGAACTGCGACAACTTCTTCCAGTCCTTTGCAATGATGTTTGTATGTACATAACGTGTTGCCATATCACCAACCTCCTTTTCAAATCCATCCTTTTTCAGGACCTTTCCGGATCAGCTCGTTTTGTAGTATTACCGGAATCATTATAACAGGTTTTATGTGTTTCAGGTAATTATTGTTCGTATACTCGATGAAGCCCCTATGCTAAAATGAAATTGTATTAATAATACAAGCAAGGAGGATATTGAATGAGGCGAATCATAACGATCCTGTTCGTAATAGCCATACTGTCAACCGGAGTAATCTTTGCGGCTAATGTCAACGGTTTATATAAAGGGTTTCCAATCGCCAATGTCAACCTGAATGGCATCAAAATAACTTCTGACGTGCCTGCGATCCTGTTTGACAGCAGAACCCTGCTGCCGGTTAGGTCTGTCACCGAAGCGATGAACAGTGTTGTGCAATGGGACCAGAAAACGCAGACAGCAACGATCATAAAACCTTCCATCAATATGATCTTTGTAGGAGACGTGATCGAAGAGAAGGAAGGCCTGACAATCAAAGGAGCCGGAAGCTATTTTAATACAACCGGCTCAGATCGATGGGAAAATCTGTATGTGGAAATCGGCCCGATGGAAAGAAGGGCCTATGAATACCGCATTGCTGTTTATGATCCAAAGGGCGGTGTGGTCGGAACCTCAGCGGTTGAAACTCAGATGATTGACAAACGCGGATTGATCGCATATATTCCTGTCGAAAACATGACATATTCTCTCCCCGGGCAATATAAATTCAAATTTCAGATCAAATATGACAGGGAATTTCAATCGGTTGGAGAAACGGTTGCCGTCGTTGAATAGGATCATTCGATCTGCTTTAAAATCCGAAAGCTTACCATACGGATCGTATTTCTTCGGTGAACTTCAAATAATTGATATGCACTTACGGTTTGACGTTCCCCGCAGTTTGAGAAAATGATTTCTGCCGCATTGGGGTTGTTTTCATCTTCAATATATCCGGTTATGGTTACCCAGTGCCAGTTGTCTTCTTTCAGGGCGTTAGCACGATGGAATAAGATCAGTAGGGCTACGGGATTACCGGAATTAATGCTTTCTTTGACGAAGCCGAACGCTTCCTCCTTGTTACGATGCCCATTACAAAATTCAGCCTCCGCATCGATGCCGTACTCCCTGCAAAACTTTACAAACTGCTTTCCGAATTTCTTCACATAGGGATACCCCAGCAAACCCGGTTTCATATACGTGTACATTTCTTCCATGGCCTGGACGTATTCCGCCTGGTCGAACATCTGGACGTTCCCGTCGTAAATTCCTGCCATAGCATGATGATTGGAAGCGTAATATGCCGCCAAATTTGCCCCGCTGGTACAGCCGCATCCTGCTTTTCTCTTCATATTTTGTGAAAACCACTCCTGATTTCCACCATATCCAACCACAGTATTCTTAAGATATACTATGGGAAATTTTAATTCTTTTTCGATCATTTTCATTACTTCTCTTCTGATCATCGTTTTGAGATCTGACGAATTAATCAACATTATAACACGGATTTTGATTTTCACGGATGAATTCTTCTCTCCATTTTATGTAAAGAATTCGGCAAAGGTGAAGTATAGATCTCCTTACTTTTACAAATACTCTTATTGACAGCGTCAATTAAAAACTTCAGACTGCACGCTACGCTTACGTCCCGACCTGAAGAAAAAAAATGTAAATGAAAGGAGAATGCAAGATGAAGGATAATTTTAAGATCATCAAAATTAAGAAAAACCATGGGGAGATTACGGAGGTAATGTTTGAAAACGGCATGATACTGCCGATCAACCA
>JAQUYZ010000116.1 GCA_028691625.1 Eubacteriales bacterium | reverse complement strand
CCGCAGATGAAGTCCTTTGTCCCCTTCAATGTCCTTGTAGCCCTGGCCTGCCATTAAAATCTTGCGATATAAGGCCTCCTCCGGCTCTGCGTAATGCGCGTCGCAGGTGGCAACCACCGGTTTGCTCAGTTGTTTTCCAAGGCTGAGGATCCTTCTGTTGATCTCCTTCAGGGCATCGGTGTCTGCAACGCTTCCGTTATCGATCAGAAATTGATTGTTTGCCAATGGCTGGACTTCCAGATAATCATAATACGAAGCAATACGCCGTATCTCTTCCTCGGATTTCTGATGCAAAATGCTCTGATACACCTCTCCCGCTTCGCAGGCCGACCCGATGATGAGGCCGTCCCGGTGAGCCGTCAGCACGGATTTCGGGATTCTGGGTTTCTTATAAAAATACTCCAAATGAGATTTTGACACCAGCTTGTACAGGTTTTTAAGACCCTCCTGGGTTTTTGCCAGTATGATCACATGGTTTGTATTCTTGGATTTATATTCGATTTTCTTGCCTGTATCCCCTGTATCATCATAAAGATACCCTTCCATGCCGTATATGATCTTCATATCCAGCTTTCCGTATTTTACGGTCTTTTCTGCTTCCGGAAAAGCCTGTACAACGCCGTGGTCTGTGATTGCAATCGCTTTCTGTCCCCATTTCGCCGCGGTTTTGATCATTTCTGATATTTCATTCAAGCCGTCCATTGCGCTCATCTTCGTATGGGCATGAAGCTCGATTCTTTTCTTTTCACTGTTGTCCCTGCGACCTTCTTTTTCAGTCTTTTCAATATCTTTCCCCATTAAAACGAGGATATTCTCAAAGGTGTCAAATTCCGCATTGCCTCTGATTTTAACGTAGTCTCCGGGCTTCAGGCTGCTGTCAATCTCGTTCCATTTTTCCTCTGACGCAAAGAGCTTGACACAGATGGAAGTCGACTTGTCCGTAACAAGCAGTGTCACAAGTTTTTTATTATTTTTTATGGTTCTGGCTTCCTTTCGAAACAACATCCCTTCGATGGCTGTCAGTCTGCTGTCCACGGTCAGGCTTGAGATCGGAACAGGCTCGTCGTTGATCTTTTTCCCCATGATCCTGTTGCCCACCATAGGCTCTTCTTTCTCCCTGCGTTTCCACTTTTCTCCGCCATTGCCGGAACCCCCATTTCCTCCAAATCCTCCGTTTCCGGCCTTACCTCCGTTTCCTCCACTGACTCCGACGCTGTTTGCCGCAGCCAGCTTCTGTGCCTTGTCAGCTTCCTCCAGTTCTTTCCTTGCCAGCTCTGCCTTTTCTTTTGCCTTTTCCTGATAGTTGTCCTCATGATTTGCAAAGACAACTTTCATTGCCATGCCAAAATCTCTGTTTATATATTTTTCAAACTGACTTGCCACTTTATCATTTAACTCACTGACCGCAACAGCTCCAAGCGCCATAATGGTCAGCTGTCCGTTTTCGAAGGAAAATTCTCTGGGGAAAATGGTCTTCGTGACGGCTGCATAGCTGCCGTTGATTTCATGAATCATGTGCTCAATATAGTGCTTGAGGATTTCCTGCTCCGTAAGAATCACATCTTCATAGAGGAAGTTCAATGCTACTCCCTGTAAACCCGTAATTTCATTTTTTATGATCGTTGTAATCCGGTCCACATCCGAAAACGGGACCACAAAATTCAGTCTGATCTCCATAGAAAGGACAGCCGTCTCTTTTGAAACAACTGCCTTTTCAATGGTGAAATGATAACTGTTTTTTGGGTGTTTACCGATCTTGTTCCAGCTGATTGTGCTTTCGATTAATGATTTCAATGATTGCCTCCGTAAATGCCGCGTATCTATCTGTTTTATTCCTTACCCTCACCTTTTATCAGCTCCGTTAAAGAGGTTGCAAGGCCTGCAAGGCCCTGAATCTGAGAAGGTATAATAATCTTCGTTGCTTTTCCATCCGCCGCTGCCGTGAATGCATCCAGACTCTTCAATGCGATTACCTGCTGGGTCGGATCGGACTCTACCAGCATTTTAATGCCGTCAGCGGTTGCTCTCTGAACCAGAAGGATTGCTTCTGACTGACCTTCCGCTTCTCTGATCTGTGCTTCTCTTTTTGCTTCTGCAGCTAAAATGACTGATTCTTTGTTTGCTTCTGCAGTTAGAATCACTGACTGTTTATTTCCTTCCGCAATGAGGATTGCAGCTGTTTTTTCACCTTCTGCACGTAGAATGGCTTCTCTTTTTTCTCTTTCCGCGCGCATCTGCTTTTCCATTGCTTGCTGAATATCTTTCGGAGGTAAAATGTTTTTAACCTCCACTCGGTTAATTTTAATACCCCAAGGGTCTGTAGCTTCATCAAGAACCAATCTGATCTTTGTATTGATATGTTCTCTGCTCGTAAGAGATTGATCCAGCTCAAGATCACCGATAATATTTCGAAGTGTGGTGGCTGATAAATTTTCAATCGCACCCATTGGATTTTCTACTCCGTAAGCATATAGCTTGGGATCCGTAATCTGAAAATAAATGACAGTGTCGATTTCCATGGTGACATTATCTTTTGTAATGACCGGCTGCGGCGGAAAATCAATCACATGCTCTTTTAATGAAACTTTTCTGGCTATTTTATCAATGAGCGGAATTTTAATGTGAAGACCTACCTGCCATGTTGCATGATAAGCGCCCAGTCTTTCAACAACGAAAGCCCTCGCTTGTGGTACGATACGAATATTTGTTACAACCAAAAAAATTGCAATTACGATTAGTAATATAATTGCCAATGTTGAAATAATACTATCCATTATTCTTCTCCCTTCATTCGCTCAACGATGAGCTTAACCCCTTCAATTTTTATGATTTTTGCCAGTTCACCCTTTTCCAGGGTCTCCCTGTTATCGCTTGTGACTGCCGTCCAGACCAAACCGTTCAGTTTTACTTGTCCGGTATGGTATGGCTCAATGGTTTCCGTTACCAGGCAGGACTTACCGATCATAAGGTCGATGTTGTTTTTTTCATGCCCGATTCTCAGTCTTTTTTCTGCCAGTGGTCTGGTAAAATACAGCAAAATTATTGAAATAATCAGAAAAACCGCAATCTGCAGCAGCAGCGGACCTCCAAGCAACGCAACAATGCAAGCCCCGACTCCTCCGACTGTAAACCAAATCGTAGTCAATCCCATGGTGAATCCTTCAATGACTGCAAAAATAACTGCAATCAGGATCCAAATCAATGGCTCAGACATTTCCAAACCAGAAAACATAAGCAACCCCTTCTTTCTAATTCTATATTAATTAAACCTTACAGACCTATGTTTTTCAAACCAATGCCTTTTCCTGCTTGATATAAAGAATCAGTTCTCTTGCAATGTCCTCTTCCCGAACTGTTTTCACGATTTCCCCTTTTCGGAAGAGAAGGCCCTTTCCCTTTCCGCAGGCTACACCGAAATCAGCCTCTCTGGCTTCACCCGGTCCATTGACTGCGCAGCCCATGACCGCCACCGAAACGGAAGGCAGGTTGTTCTTTTTCATACTGTCTTCAATGGGCTTCAGTGCCCGTTCCACCTCAGCAGTGATCCTGGCCAGATCCACGCCGCATCGTCCGCAGGTCGGACAGGAAATAAAATAGATTGAATTTTTCTTTAACTCCAATGCCTTCAAAATTTCATTCGCATAAAAAACTTCATTGACCGGATCTCCGGTTAGCGAAACTCGAATGGTGTCTCCGATGCCGCAAAGCAGCAGCGCGCCGATTCCGATGGCGGACTTCGCCTTCCCGCTTTCCACCGTCCCCGCTTCCGTAATCCCAATATGTAAGGGATACCCCATTTTTTCGAATATAAGCTTATGTGCTTTATAATTCAACCGGACATCAGAGGATTTCAGAGACAAAACAAGATCTGAAAAGCCCATGTCCTCAATCATTTCTATGTTTTTCAAGGCACTCTCTGCCAATCCCTCAGCTGTCACACCTTGATATTTTTCTAAGATTTCTTTTTCCAGGGAACCGGAATTCACCCCGATTCGAATCGGGATCTGCCGGCCCCTCGCAGCCTCGACAACAGCCTTTACTCTTTCCCTGCTTCCGATGTTGCCCGGATTGATTCTCACCTTATCGGCTCCGTTTTCAATAGCTGCAACTGCAAGTCGATAGTCAAAATGAATATCTGCAACCAGAGGAACCTTCACCTGCTTTTTGATCGATCCAAGTGCAGCTGCCGCCTCCATGTCGGGAATGGCACACCGCACGATATCACAGCCCGCATCTTCCAATCTGCGGATTTGGCTGACGGTTTCCGGTATATTTCGCGTATCTGTATTGGTCATGGACTGAATGGATATCGGAGCGCCGCCTCCAATGAGAACCTCCCCGCATGCAACCTGTCTGCTCATAGAATGAACCTTCCTACATCCTGGAATGTGATATAGATCATCAGACCGAAAAGAAGCATCAAGCCGACGAAATGAATTTTTCCCTCCGTTTCGTCAGATATGGTCTTTCCGGTAAATATTCTTATAATTAAAAATAGCAGACGCCCTCCGTCCAATGCCGGGAAAGGCAGCATGTTCACAATTGCAAGATTCAAGCTGATCAAAGCCGTCAGCTGTGCAAGGTAGATCCAGCCCAGCTTCGCCGTATCTCCGACCATATATACGATCCCGACAGGACCTGTCAGATTATCTGTAGATACTTCACCGGTAATAAGCTGACCGATAATTTCTACCATCTTCACACCCATTTCCACAGTGCTTTGTGTTCCGTAAATCAATGCTTTCCCCGGGCTCTTTGCATAATCCGGTGTAATGCCGATAATTTTACGGCCGTCCTCAGCCTCTGCCACATCGACTTCAAAGGAAAGTCTCTCTCCGTCACGTTCTGCAACCACCGTCAATGTCGGTTCCTTGCTGTTTCCGATGGCGTCGATGATATCATTCCATTCTCTGATCACCTGGTCTTCAATTTGAACGATTTGATCTCCAGGCAGCATCCCTGCCTTCACTGCAGGAAGATCCGGAGACAATTCCTTGACTGTATTTGTCGGCATCCCCACCGCAAAAAGAACAGCGGATAAGATGAGAATTGCCAGAATCAGATTCATCACGGATCCTGCAACCACAACAAGTGCTTTCGCGGGAAACGCTTTATTATTAAAGGCGGACGCGTCTTTTGATTCTTCATCCTCTCCTTCCATTTTGCAATAGCCTCCGATGGGAAACGCCCGCAAGGAATATTCCGTTTCCCCTCGTTTGAAATGAATCAGCTGGGGTCCCATCCCCAATGCAAATTCGTTCACCCTGATCCCGACTGCTTTTGCAGATACAAAATGCCCCAGCTCATGCACAAAGATGAGCAGGCAAAATATCAATACCGCATATACTATCATCATGATGTTAATTCCCCCCTGATATTTTGATCTATTTCTAAAATCGTTTCCAGATTCAATTGATAAACCGGTTCATGCTTCTGCAGAACCGTCTCTATAGTATTCTGAATATCCAAAAATCTTATCCTGCCTTCCAAAAACTTCTGAACCAGGATTTCGTTTGCTGCGTTCAAAACTACAGGGTAGCTGCCTCCGGCTTTGATTGCATCATACGCGAAATTAAGGCATTGAAAGGTTTCAAAATCAGGCTTTTCAAAGGTAAGCGAACCTATTTCCAGGAAATCCACACCTTTGATCTGGTTTTCGATTCTTTCCGGATAAGACAAGGCATAGCTGATCGGCACCCTCATATCCGGTACTCCCAATTGCGCGAGTATGGAATGGTCGATATATTCCACCATGGAATGAATAATGCTCTGCGGATGAATGACCACCTCGATCTTATCCTGTGGAAGATCAAAAAGCCATCTGGCTTCGATGACCTCCAAACCCTTATTCATCATGGTTGCAGAATCGATCGTGATCTTGTTTCCCATTTTCCAGTTTGGATGGTTCAACGCCTGTGATGCAGTGACTTTGCCCAGCTGTTCCTTGGTATATCCGCGAAAGGGACCTCCTGAAGCAGTCAGTATAATCCGGTTGATATCCAGACGGTCGTTTCCCTGAAGCGCTTGAAAGACAGCACTGTGTTCACTGTCTACAGGAAGAAGACGAACAGGATGCTCCTTTACGGCATTCATGATCACTTCTCCGCCGGCAACCAGCGTTTCCTTGTTTGCCAATGCGATATCTTTTCCTGCTTTGATCGCAGAATATGTCGGAAGCAGCCCCATCATACCAATCAGAGAATTCAGCACGATGTCGCAGTCTG
>JAQUYZ010000115.1 GCA_028691625.1 Eubacteriales bacterium | reverse complement strand
ATGCTCCTCTGAAAGAATATTGTTACTGCATTATAAAGTATGAATTATCATGTGATAGATTATGCGATATAATGTAACAGTAATATCATACATGAATTATATCTCTAAGTAAATATATATGTAAATATGTATTATGTATTTCCACGCTTGATCCGGTTATGATATACTATTAGAAAAAAATAGGAGGTCGTTTGAGTATGACTGCACATATTTATGCTGCACAAAAGGGTGAGATCGCCGAGTCCATCCTTCTTCCCGGGGATCCTCTCCGTGCGAAATTTATTGCGGAAAACTTTTTGGACAGCCCGAGATGCTATAATGAAATCAGAGGGATGCTGGGGTATACGGGCACTTATAAAGGAGTTCCCGTTTCCGTGCAAGGCACAGGCATGGGAATGCCTTCCATGGGAATCTACAGCTGGGAGTTGATAAAAGATTACGGTGTTCAGAATCTGATTCGCGTTGGTTCTGCCGGCTCATTTTCTAAAAATATCAAACTAAGGGATATCGTCTTCGGAGTCAGTGCCTCCACAGATTCCAACTACGTGCACACCTTTGGAATCAACGGAACCTTTGCACCCTGTGCAGACTTTGATTTACTCCTGAAGGCAAAGGCTTCTGCCGACAAGCTTGGAGTTCCGATCCATGCAGGCAATATCGTCTCCTGTGACGTATTTTATGAACTGCAGGAAAACTGGTGGCAGAAATGGGCTCAAATGGGTGTCATGGCAGTAGAAATGGAAGCTGCCGCCTTGTATATGAATGCTGCGTATCTTGGCGCAAAGGCCCTTTGTATCGTTACCATCAGTGATCACTTCATCACTTCGGAGCAGTCCACGTCGGAAGAGCGGGAAAAATCCTTTACCGACATGATGAAGGTGGCGCTGGAAACAGCGATTTAAGCTCGTAAATAACCTCCGGATAAGCACTTTATTCGGAGGTTTTTTGTGCAACGGATAATTGCATTTTACTGGAATTAATACGAATCATCAATAAATGCATTGAAATAAGCTCACTATTGCAGTATAATCAATTCAATGTGTATCTTGATTGCACATTAGCTTAGGTTAGATTTGAGGTTAAATATGAAATATCGTTTTTATTTGCGTTTAAATATTTCTGACGGGAATTGGATTAAGGTCGGGGATTTTCACGAAATCCATTGGGACACACGTGATTTGATCAAAGCATCAAGCGGCTGGCTCATCGTGAATCAGGAAAAAGTCGGAATGGCTTCCAATTTCGTTCCCACACTGCACAGAGGGATTTTAGAATTGAAGAATTCATCCGAAGCCTATTCGGAATACGAATTACATCATGGATTCGGAACCATTAAAAGTGTACTGTCCTTCTATGAAAAATTGCTGCAGGATTGTAAACAGTATCCTTATTCTGAGCTATACGGCAGCATTGCCTGCTGACGGCAGCCGAACAAACCTATGATGATGCATACAGAAAGAAGGTCTTCTGTGAAAAGATAGACCTTCTTTTTCCTGTTGCTATGATCCCGGTTATATTTGCCGCTTTACGCTTTTTTTACAACCGGAAGCCAGATCTCGCTTTTATAGGTTTGGGATAACGTATCCCCTTCCGGATATACTTCAATGTCAGGTGCATCCGCATATTCATATCCGGAAGTTGGCAGCCATTCGGTTACCACACGTTTCTGAAGCTCCTGAATGGTCTGCGGCATGGGACCGACACATTCAAAGATCGCCCAGGTTACGGCAGGAATCATATATTCGACAGTATTTTCAGGTGCTTTCCTGTCTGTCGCGCATGCGATATAGTAATCGAAATCCTTCCCGTTCATACATGTGCTGACTCCCAATACTCCACAGGGTTCCTGATTGGAAAGCTTGCAAACCACTTCAAACATACCATTCTGAAATGTTTCAGCCCAGAACTGCGGTACGCGTTCCATGCTTTCCTCAACAGTCATATCCAGATGCTCCATAACACCAACGATACGAAACGCTTGTTTTTTTTCAATCCGATACTTCATTTCCACATCTCCTTTTATTGTAATTTGGAAATTGATGCGTGGATATGCTTTCAGTGAAACACCCTCAGCGCGTGCTGCGGAAGGCGAAATTCCATGTACATTCCGAAATGCCCGATTAAATGCAGTCGGCGATTCATATCCGTACTTCAGCGACAGATCTATGATCTTACTATCGCTATTCTGCAATTCAAATGCAGCCGTACTCATTCTTCTCCTGCGAATATACTCTGACAGCGGGACATTCGCAATGTAGGAAAACATTCTTTGAAAATGAAATGTCGAACAGCAGGCGATTCTTGCAAGTTGAGCATAGTCGATTTCTTGATCCAGATTCTTTTCGATATACCCAATTGCCTGATTCAACCGATCCAGCCATTCCATCGCATCATCTCCTTTCAATCAAAGTATAGAGAGATTGAAAACTGATATCCTCTCTTTTGGTGCACGAAAATGAGAAGCGGTTCGATTTAGTCAGTAATATTTTTGCAGAATTTACGAACCTTATCGTTCAGTTCTTTTGCGCTCATCTTTTTCACATCATCAAATCCCACAGCTTCCTTAACTCTGTTTTTGATCAACTTTTCCTTCATCTTCGCAAAGCATTTTTCGGTTTTTGTTCCTGGACTGTGAGTTGCAAAAAGAAAAATCTTTTTGTCTTTGATTTCATATTCGGAAAGAAATGTATTGATTGGAGGTGTAAAACTGCCTGCCCAGATCGGTGTCCCGATAATGAGTGTGTCATATCCTTCAAGATTTAGAGTATCATTTAATAATTTCGGTTTTTCATTCAATACTACACTCTTTCCACCCCAAAAATACTTGCCGGATCCGGTGCTTGGAATTTCCTTTTCCGGCTTTAGCTTGATGATATCTGCTCCGATATTCTCGGCAATCATCTTGGCAACAAGGCTTGTGTTGCCTGTTAACGAGTAATAAATTACAACTGATTTCATACTTACCCCCCCTCCTCAGTGATCAGCTTACTTATTGTATTACCATAATTTTGCTGACGAATCAACTGATTCCAGAACAAAATTATTAATTTTTGGAATATTTCGAATCCTTTCTGATGCGATCTTTTTTATTCATCTATCTTTGTTCAAGAATCTGTTTCGATAATTTTATAAATTCGCTTAATGCGGAAGAAATCCATTTATCCTTATGATAGAGTAGTTGGGACACAATCATAAAGTCCCTCGTATCAAATTTCAGTGGGATCAGTCTTCCTTCCGACACTTCCTGTAATACGGAAACTTCCGGCAGAACACAGATCCCAAGTCCACTCATAGCTGACTGTTTGATGACCTGAATACTGTCTGTCTCCAGTACAATACGTGAAACCACATTCGCATCAACCAACCGTTTCATAAAAGCACCTCGATAGCTGCAATCTCTCCCTGTTAATAACAAGGCCTCCTTTTCGAAATCTTCTGGAATGATTCTCTTTTTCTCTGTGAGCGGATGGTCCGGACTGGCCAGGACTTGAATACGTTCCTTTAGCTCCAGTATCTGCCGTACATTTTTTGTCTCTACCCTGTTTCCTATGATAAATGCAATATCAATGGCTCCTGTTGTCAGATTCGGCAATGATTCAAAACAGTTCAAAAGCTTCAGTTCAACATCCACTTCAGGATAGAGTCTTCGGTACTCTTTCAGGATTGCCGACAGTCGATAAATACTCAGAGATTCTGCAGTGCCAATTGCAAGACTGCCCGTCGGCACTTCGGAATTTGAAACAGCATCCCTCATATTGTTCGATAACTGCAGGATCTGTGTTGCATATGGAATCAGTCTTCTTCCGGAATCGGTAAGCATAACTTTTTTCCCGATTCGTTCAAACAAAGCGACACCCAATTCATTTTCCAGTTGCTGAATCTGAGCCGTAACACTGGATTGTGCATATCCCAAACGTTCTGCTGCCTTTGTGAAATTGAGCAAATTGCTGACTTTCAAAAATGTATTTAATTGTTTTAAATCCATAGTTTTACCCTTTAAATCGCATTTTCCGATTGTTTAAATCGTAATAATCTGTTTTATCGATTATTGGATTCATGATAACATACTAATAAATCAACCACAAGGAGGGATATTAGAATGATAACAAAGAATAATTTATTAGAAACCGTAAACCGTGGTGCTCTCTACGAGTATATTGAAATTGGACAGATGAATGGACAAATGCTTAATGTAATCCAGGTAGCAGACCGGACGTTGGACTTCCATGTTCACGAAGAATCTGATGAGCTCTTCTATGTAATCGAAGGGAGCTTCCTCTTGGAGATCGAGGATGAGAGCATCCGGATGAGTTCCGGAGATGTTGTAATCGTTCCGAAGGGCATCAAGCATCGTCCTGTCATTACAACGCTGGTTAAAATTCTCTTAATCGACTTATGCGGCGCACTTAATAATGAAAATTCAGGAGGAAGCTATAAGAAGTAAATATTGTTGCGGCCTTCCTGTTCATGCTACAATCTCCACTTCATTGAAATCGGGATCAAGGATACAGCTCTCATAGTACCCGTCCCCGGTATCCCGCGGAGCGCTTTTCTGAGCATATCCATCACTGACAAGAATTTGCGTCAGTTCATCGACCTTTTCTCTGCTGCCCATGCGGAATGCAAGATGAGCCGGACCGTCCGACGGTATTGTTTTATCCCTTACCGCAAGATCCGGCCTCTGCATCAGCTCCAGTCTCGCGCCGCCTTCAAAGGTTATGAAATAGGTTTGAAGCCCGGTTTTCGTATTATGATATTTATTGTTAGCCCTGCCGGAAAAGTATTTGATATAAAAATCTTTCAGTCGTTCCAGTTCTCTTGTATAAATAGCGATATGGTCAAGATACATATCCTACCCTCTCTTTGTTTCAAAATTGATGACTCTGGATAAAATCAAGGATGAATTTATTGGCGGATCAGCCAATACTGTCATGGGTGTTGTCGCCATAATGAATGCAGCAACTCCGGTACACCTTAAGCCTTCCCTCGTTATAGCAGGCTTCGGATATTAACTTTCCCTGCCGATTCAAGGACTTCTCCGAAGCTGCAAAATTGGGTTCCGATCTTTGATACGGTAATCGTGCTGGCGGCAGTAGTGAGCCGTGCAATTTCGTGAAGCGAATCCTGTTTCAGGATGGAATATGCAAGTGTGGCAACCATGGCGTCCCCTGCTCCTACCGTGCTTTTAACAGGGATGTTCCAACTGTCTGCCTTGTAAATTTCATTTCGATTGGCATAGACTGCTCCATCCGGTCCCATGGAAGCTATGACGATTTCAATTCCCTGATCTATCAACTTTTTTGCCGCCTCTCCAACCTGACGATAGTTGTTGAATTCTTTATGAAATACGGTTCCCAGTTCCCTGAGGTTTGGTTTCACCGCATAGGGCAGCGCCTTCAAGCCTTCGGTCAGAGTTGCTCCATCTGAATCGAGTAGCACCTTTGCCCCTTTCTTTTTGGCAATCTCTGTACAATTCCCATAGAAATCAATCGGTATCCCCGGCGGAAGACTGCCGCTCAGTATGACGATTTCTGCCTGACCTGACATTTGATCCAGCTTTTCCAGGAAAGAATCCGCATCATGGGGTTCCACACAGAATCCCTGCTCATTGATTTCGGTAACCTGGTTAATGCTTTCATCAATAATCTTATAGTTTGTTCTGGTTTCTCCTTCTATTTTCAGAAAGTCGCAATTCAGTTCTGCTTCCCTCAACAGTTCAAGCAGTACCTCTCCTTGGCGGCCAGCAATCAAACCGGTCACCGTAACATCAACGCCAAAGCTCTGAAGCACCCGGCCAACATTGATCCCTTTTCCGCCGGGATCAATGCGGGTATTCCTCACTCGGTTGAGACCATATGGTACGAGTTTGTGGAGCAGAATTGTCTTATCCATGGAAGGGTTCATAGTAACGGAAATAACCTTACTCATGACTTTGTTCTCTGTTCTTCCATGCAGGAAGTTTTGCAAGTGAGCGCTCTGCCATCTGACAGGCCGCTTCACGATCCATCCCTTGTGTACGAATCATAAAATCAGTCATACCCTCCAGCTTTTCTTCATACGATTGCATGAAGCCGTCGGATCTTGCACAATACAAGCAATACTCCTTGCTCTCATCATTTTGAGGATAATCGGCAGCTTTTGTCATGGGCATACCGCAAGCAATACATGTCTTCATTGATTTTTCTCCTTTCAACATTTTTTATTGATTAATTTTAGATAGTTCGTGATGAGGGTGTCTTGATAC
>JAQUYZ010000114.1 GCA_028691625.1 Eubacteriales bacterium | reverse complement strand
AAAAAGGGAATTACAGGTGAAAACCTGCTCATTATGTTGGAAACAAGATTAGACAACGCTGTTTTCAGGATGGGTTTTGCTTCCTCACGAAAAGAAGCAAGACAGCTTGTAAGACACGGACACTTTACTGTAAATGGAAGCAAAGAAAACATTCCATCCTTTGCAGTAAAAGCCGGTGACTCTATTAAGGTCAAGGAAAAAAGCGCATCATCTCCGAAATTCAAGGAGATCAAGGATATGTCAATCAGTGTGCCTTCATGGATTACGGTTGATGTAGAAAAACTTGAGGGTAAGGTTATTGCGATGCCTCGGAGAGAAGATATTGATACTCCAATCGCTGAACATCTCATCGTCGAGTTGTACTCAAAGTAAGGAAGTAGATAGCTTAACTTCGATTGAGTAAATAAAGGAGGGTTTTTGAGTGATAGAAATCGAAAAACCAACAATTGAATGCTTTTATTCTGATGAAAATGAAAATTACGGCAAATTTGTCGTAGAGCCTCTGGAAAGAGGTTACGGTACAACCCTGGGTAACAGCCTGAGAAGAATTCTTCTTTCCTCGCTGCCGGGCGCAGCCGTTACTTCAGTCAAGATTGACGGAATTCTTCATGAGTTTTCCACGATCCCGGGAGTAAAGGAAGATGTTACGGAGATCATCCTGAATCTGAAAAAGCTTGCGGTTCGTATCAACGGGGAAAACTCCAAAAGAGTGATCATAAATGCAGTAGGGCCAAAGACGGTAACTGCCGGCGACATCATTGCCGACAGCGATCTGGAAATTTTCAATCCTGACCTGCACATTGCAACTCTTGAAGAAAATGCGACGCTGGTGATGGAAATCAATATTGCGAGAGGCAGAGGCTATGTGCCTGCAGATCAGAACAAAACTGAATCCATGCCGATCGCTGTGATTCCGGTAGATTCTATCTACACGCCGGTTAGAAAAGTAAATTTTACAGTTGAAAACACAAGAGTTGGACAGGTTACAGACTATGACAAGCTCATTCTGGAAATCTGGACAGACGGCAGCATCACTCCGGAAGAAGGAGTATCCATCGGTGCGAAAATCATGCAGGAGCATTTAAAACTTTTCATCGATCTTACCGACAGCATGGAATCTATGGAGATCATGGTTGAGAAGGAAGAAGACCAGAAGGAAAAGGCCCTTGAGATGACCATCGAAGAGCTGGAGTTGTCAGTACGTTCTTTCAACTGTCTGAAACGTGCAGCAATCAATACGGTAGAGGAGCTTACGCATCGGTCGGAAGATGATATGATGAAGGTGAGAAACCTTGGTAAGAAATCTCTGGACGAAGTAAAGCATAAACTTGAAGAACTAGGCCTCGGTCTCAAACCGGGTGACGACTAAGCGCACCTATCTAGATTTGCACAGTAAATCTATAGAAGGTGACTCGAATCTTAGCAAAGGAGGAATATAAATGCCAGGTTACAGAAAATTAGGCAGACCAACTGCTCACAGAAAAGCAATGCTTAGAAACATTGTGACCGACCTTTTCAGAGAAGGCCGGATCACAACAACCGACTGCAGAGCAAAGGAAGCAAGAAGAGAAGCGGAAAAAATGATTACATTGGCAAAGCGTGGCGATCTACATGCAAAAAGACAGGTACTCGCATATGTTTATGATGAAGATGTAGTTAAGAAGCTGTTTGATGAAATAGCTCCTAAATATGCCGAAAGAAACGGTGGATATACCCGAATTCTGAAGTTAGGACCTCGTCAGGGGGACAACGCGGAAGTGGTTTTCCTGGAGCTCGTATAAGAAATGAAATAAAAAGATCCTGAGAGACTGTGCAATCTATTTGCATGGTCTTTTTTTTAACCGAGGCAGGGCTTTGTTGACATGTTCGAACTGTTCATACTATAATGAAGAAACATTATCATACCAACGGAGGAGGATTCTATGGGCAATATTATTTATTTTGTTCTGTTTGTTTTGGGGTTGATTCTGATTATTAAAGGGAGTGACTGGTTTATTGATGCGGTTATTTGGATCGCCAATGTTTTCAACATTCCGTACATAATTATCGGGGCGACAATTGTAAGCATCTGCACGACATTACCGGAAACCTTTGTTTCCCTGACTGCGTCTGTGAAGGGGGAAACGGACGTTGCCTTCGGCAATGCCATCGGCTCCATTGCAGTAAACACCGGATTTATTATGGCGATATTACTGTTATTTGCAAAACCCATCATTGAAGACAAAAAGGATTATACCAAGAATGGAGTATTCCTGATATCTTTAATGATTCTTGTGATGATCATTGGCTTTACAATGGGTGAGATCAATCGCTGGATTGGTATCGGCCTATTGTGTTTGCTCATTTTATACCTGTTAAACAACGTGCTTTCAGCAAAGAAACTGATGCGGCTCAATGCTGACAATACACCCAGTGACGAGCAGAAACACGTGACATTCACGAAGAAGGATGCTTCGAGATATGCCGTTAAATTTATTATCGGAATATCCTTCGTTGTATTGGGCTCCAATCTCTTGGTGGATAACGGTATCCAAATCGCTGAGATTCTGGGTGTTCCCTCCATCCTTATCGCCGTGACGTTCACCGCTCTGGGCACATCCCTTCCCGAACTGGTGACGACGATCACCTCCATACGGAAAAAGGCTTCCAATCTGGGAGTCGGCAATATCATCGGAGCGGATATTTTAAATATTATTCAGGTGGTTTCAGTTTCTTCCCTGATCACGCCGATTCCTTTGGCACACGATCCATGCATCCTCAACGTGCAGCTGCCGTTTACCCTGGGTATCGTAACGCTGGCCGTATTATTCGGGACATTCAGCAAGACCGGCTTTAAGCGCTGGCAGGGGCTTGCTCTGGTATTGTCCTACAGCATCTTCGTCGCGTTAAATATGTTACGGGAAAATACACCGATTCTTGGGCCGATATTCTTCGGTATGTAGCCGGGAGAAAGAGATCAAGGGCCACGAACCGTGGCTCTTTTATTTTGGCTAGACCATGACAGGAAATATCAGGGCAATTCCCAGATTAAGTTGAACTGTACCCCTTTATGCGATATAATAGACGCATCCATTGAGTACGGCTTTGCCGCAGGGAAGCGTCTATTGATCATGCGGCGACGCAGCTTACATGATAGAATGATTCCATCGATCCTAACGGCGTTGCCGCAAGGAAGGAATCATTGCATCACCCTTGTGGACATTGTGGCGATGTAATAGACGCATCCATTGAATGCGGCTTTTCTTTTCACAGCTGCACAAACAGAGGGCTTTCTTTGGCGGATTGGCGGGGTGGCAGCAGCCACATGGGAGGTTTATGGAATGAAAAGGTCATTGGCTATCATCTTGATAATTCTTTTCACAATCGGGAGTTTAACGGGCTGCGGACCGGATCAGGAAAAAATTCAGAAAGACTTCATAGAGATTCTGGAAAAACCTGTGTCTGAAGAGACGATTATGGAAGCGACGGAGTATCTTGACAAATATCTCTCAAAAATGGATGAAAAATATGCAAGTGACATGGTGCTTCATCTGGAACGCTATATCCTGAAATTCAATCAGGAAGGCATCTTGTATGAGGAATGGGAAAAGCATTATAATAAGTATATCGATGAATCCTTAAATGAGCTTTATCAGATCAAAGTGAAGGAGCAGAATACACCGGCTTTCGAGGATGCGGTACTGCTGATTACCTGGGAGGAGCTTGCACAGAGAACCTATGATATGGAGCAGTTTATTAAAAAGTACAAGGATCAGACACTGATTGGTGAGGATGCATCCTGGCTTTATGGGAATTATATGAATGCCTTGATTATGGGGACGAATGGAACTCCAATTTTTGATTACGAAAAGCATACCTTCTCCGAGGCCGCCAAAACCGCATATGCCGCTTTCATCAACAAATATACGGACTCGACGACGGCATGGGCCTTAAAGGAGTATTTTACATATTTAGACAGCATTCAATATGCGATGGATTATAACGATAAAATATCGAGTAAGCTATTCTTTGATACTTGCGATTGGTTGGTATCAGAGTCGGGAAAGAGAGTATTTCAATAAATGGATGACATCATCAGAATCGAAGATCTGGTATTTGAATATAAGAGAGAAGATCAACTGGAACCGGTTCGTGCGGTAAACGATGTGAGCCTCGAAATCGAGCGGGGCAGCTTTACTGCAATCATAGGCAAAAATGGCTCAGGAAAATCAACTCTTGCGAAAAACATCAATGCCTTGCTGCTTCCCAGCAGCGGGGCTGTTTATGTAAAGGGATTCAATACAGCGGATGAAACAAAGCTATGGGAAATCCGACAGACCGCGGGCATGGTATTTCAGAACCCCGATAATCAGCTCGTCTCCTCCATTGTCGAGGATGACGTGGCGTTTGGCCCGGAAAATCTCGGCGTAGAGCCGGGAGAAATCAGGAAGCGGGTAGATGATTCCCTTTACTCCGTTAATATGTATGAGGAGAGAAAAAAGGCGCCGCACATGTTATCCGGTGGTCAGAAACAAAGGATTGCCATCGCCGGAGTGATTGCGATGCGTCCCGAATGCATCATATTGGACGAACCCACCGCGATGCTGGATCCACACGGAAGATACGAGGTCATGGAAATCATTCACAAGCTTCACAGGGAGGGGATCACTATACTTCTGATTACCCACTTTATGGAAGAGGCAGCGAAAGCAGACCGGGTCATCATCATGGATGATGGGCAGGTGGTGCTGGACGGAACGCCTGCGCAGGTGTTCCGACATGCCGATGAAATCAAGGCACTGAGCCTGGATGTACCCTTTGCGGTTGATCTGGCACATCGGCTTCGAAAACGGGGTGCAGAGATACCGGAAGACATGATCAATACAGAGGAAATGGTGGATTATATCGCATGCAGATTCAAGTAAAAAATCTTACCCATATATACAGTGAAGGAATGCCCTATGAGTCGGTGGCTTTAACAGACATCAGCTTTGAAATTGCCAAAGGAGAGTTTGTAGGAATTATCGGACATACCGGTTCGGGCAAGTCCACATTGATCCAGCATCTGAATGGCTTGCTGAAGCCGAAATCAGGGAGCATCCTGATCGGCGGAGTCGCCATCACCGGAAAAGATATCAAGATGCGGGATATCAGGAGACAGATCGGTCTGGTCTTTCAGTATCCGGAATATCAACTCTTTGAGGAAACCGTTCATAAGGATGTTGCTTTCGGCCCTCTTAACCTTGGGCTTTCCCAGGAAGAGGTCGATGAAAGGGTTGCTGAGGCCATTGGGCTGGTTGGGCTGAATTATGAGGAAATCAGGGATCGATCTCCCTTCGAGCTCTCAGGCGGGCAGAAAAGGAGAGTGGCCATTGCGGGAGTGATTGCAATGAAACCGCAGCTCCTCATCCTTGACGAACCGACCGCCGGGCTGGATCCGAAGGCCCACGCGGATATTCTTCAAATGGTCGAACGGATACATGAGGTCCAGCAAAACAGTATCATTCTGGTTTCCCACAACATGGGCGATATCGCAAGGCTGGCGGACAAGGTCCTCGTACTGGACCGAGGGAAGCTGGCTTTGACGGGCACTCCGGCGGAAGTGTTTCGGCAGGCAGATCTGCTGGAATCCCTTGGACTTGGCCTGCCGCCGGCCGCTTATATGATGAGAGCGCTGAGGAACAAAGGCGTTTCTGTTTCGATGGATATCCTGACCATTGATGAAGCCGAAGAAGAGTTGTACCGCATTCTGACAAGCAGGAGCAACGGGGAAAATAATATTGATTGGAAGAATAATACATGATTCGTGACATCACACTTGGACAGTACTATCCGGGCAATTCCTGGATTCATAGGCTCGACGCGAGAATAAAGATCATCTGGACCTTTGTCTATATTATTTCGCTATTTTTGATCCGGGACTTCTGGGGGTATCTCGCCATACTGGTAACCCTCGGATTGATCATCGGGATTTCACGGGTCCCGCTGAAATTTATTTTAAAAGGACTGAAGCCAATTTTCCTGATCATCGTGTTTACCTTTACCATCAATATGTTTATGACGAAGGGAACACCGCTGATCGGGATCGGTTTTCTCACAATAACGGAAGAGGGGCTATATAATGCGGTTTTCATGGGTACAAGACTGGTACTCCTGATCATAGGCTCCTCCCTCTTAACCCTTGTAACGAAGCCGATTAATCTGACCGACGGAATTGAAAAGCTCCTGAGTCCATGGCAAAGAGTGGGACTGCCGGCCCATGAACTGGCAATGATGATGACCATTGCA
>JAQUYZ010000113.1 GCA_028691625.1 Eubacteriales bacterium | reverse complement strand
CAAGAAACCGTTTCATATGGGCAAATTCCTTGTTTGGATTTTTCCTGAGTTCCTCGATGGCATTATGATTTTCAATGGGGAGCCAAGGGATCTCCTTGTATTTGGCTTTCAACTGCATTCCGAGCGCGTATTCCAAAGCTGGGGGCTCGTAAAAAATTTGTTCCGGAAACATCTCATCACCTCTTGTGTTAGTATTTCAACACAGGACAGGAATAATACGAAGTTCCCTGTTACATCGCCTTCAATATTTTTTCAATGGTAGCTCTGGCATCTCCAAAGCACATAAAGGTATTGTCCTTATAGAACAGCGGATTTGGCACACCGGCGTAGCCTGCGTTCATCGAACGCTTGAAGACGACAACCGTTTGTGCCTTCCATACTTCAAGCACCGGCATGCCGGCGATGGGACTTGTCGGATCATCCTTTGCGGAAGGATTTACTGTATCGTTTGCGCCGATTACAAGTACGGTGTCGGTTTCCGGGAACTCTTCATTGATTTCATCCATTTCCAGCACGATATCGTAGGGTACCTTTGCTTCCGCCAGAAGCACATTCATATGACCGGGCAAACGCCCTGCAACCGGATGGATCGCAAAACGGACATTGATGCCCATATCCCTCAGCTTTCTTGTGATATCAGCTACAGGATACTGGGCCTGGGCAACCGCCATGCCATAGCCGGGTGCGATGATCACTGACCTGGATTGCTTTAACTGCTCCGCGACATCCTCCGGACTCATTTCACGGTATTCACCTGTTTCCTCATCCTTTGCAGCGCTTGCGCTCTTGTTACCGAAGCCGCCAGCGATGACCGAAAGAAAGGAACGGTTCATCGCCCTGCACATGATATAGGACAAGATCGCACCCGAAGAGCCGACCAGAGCGCCCGTTACGATCAGCAGGTCGTTGGAGAGCATAAAACCGGCAGCAGCAGTCGCCCATCCGGAATAAGAGTTCAGCATGGAAATGACCACCGGCATATCGGCGCCGCCGATGGAGGCTACCAGATGCAGCCCCAAAAGCAGAGAGATCGCTGTCATAACGGCCAGGAAGATCATGGAACCGCCGGCATTGATGAAGAAACCCATCAGAACAAATGAAACGACGATCGCCGAGAGGTTGATCCAATGCTTGCCCGGCAAAGAAAGCGCTTTCGACTTTATGATCCCATGAAGCTTTCCAAAAGCCACAATAGAACCGGTAAAGGTAACTGCTCCGATCAATACGCCCAGATAAATTTCTGTAAGCTCTATGGTCAGGAGCGCGCCGCTGACTATTTCTCCTTCGTGGCCGGCAAGCTTTAAGAAACTGTTATATCCTACGAGCACTGCCGCAAGACCTACAAAACTATGCAGGGCTGCCACGAGCTGGGGCATGCCGGTCATTTCCACCTTGAAGGCCACACGAGCTCCGATCAGGCTTCCGATCAGCATGGCGATCAGAATATAGATCAGCGCCTGAATGTTGGCGCTTGCGATCGTCGCCAACAGCGCAATTGCCATGCCGACGATTCCAAAAATATTTCCTCTTTTCGCGGTTTCCTGATTCGACAGCCCGGCCAGACTCAGGATGAACAAGATCGCCGCGGCGATATATGCAATCGTTACTAAACCTTGAATCATTCGACTTTCCTCCTCACTCTTTATTGAACATCTTCAGCATGCGCTGGGTCACTGTGAAACCTCCAACGACGTTGATGGTCGCAATTAATATTCCGATAAACGCCAATATGGTGATGGCATTGATGTCGGGGCTGATCTGTACCAGTGCACCAACCACGATAATGCCTGAAATGGCATTGGTCACCGACATCAGCGGAGTATGGAGCGAGTGGGTAACATTCCAGACCACATAATACCCGACCACACAGGCCAGCACGAAAACAGTGAAGTGGGCTAAAAACTCCTGAGGAGAGAACAGACCGATG
Source organism: Eubacteriales bacterium (assembly GCA_028691625.1). Taxonomy (GTDB): domain Bacteria; phylum Bacillota; class Clostridia; order Peptostreptococcales; family Anaerovoracaceae; genus Anoxybacterium. The sequence continues at coordinate 4,342 of JAQUYZ010000113.1, read as the reverse complement.
AAGGTGAAGAGCAGGATCCCCGCCGCACCCAGTCCCATTTCCAAGCCCTTGGTGCCTTTTTTTCTCTTTGCCGGAGGAGCTTCCGCAGTCTCTTTTTTTGCCGGGGCGACGGATACACTGATGGATGGAGGCGGAAAGGTCACTTCTCCGTTATTGATGACGCTCATATTGCGCAGGATGACATCGTCAAAATCAATATTGATATTGCCATCTTTTCCTTTGGAAAGCAGTTTTGCCAGATTCACCAGATTCGTCGCGTACATTTCCGAAGATTGGGTCGGCAGCCGGCCGGGCAGGTCGGTGTAGCCGATTACTTTTACTCCGGAATTCGTCACGATCAGTTTTCCCGAGACCGTATACTCACAATTCCCTCCTGTGGCAGCAGCCATATCAACAATAACGGAACCAGGCTTCATGCTGTCTGCCATTGCTTTGGTGATCAGCTTGGGTGCCGGCTTTCCGGGGATCAGAGCCGTTGTTACGATGATATCCACTTCCTTTGCCTGATCTGCAAAGAGTGCCATTTCCGCTTTGATGAATTCATCTGACATCACCTTGGCATAGCCTCCGGAGGTTGAACCGTCTTCATCACCTTCGAAGTTCAGCTTCAGGAATTCTCCGCCCAATGATTCAATTTGTTCCGCCACTTCCAGACGAGTGTCAAAAGCCCGGACAATAGCTCCCAGGGAACGGGCGGTGCCGATTGCGGCCAAGCCGGCTACCCCTGCACCGATGATCAGAACCTTTGCCGGAGGTACCTTTCCTGCTGCGGTGATCTGCCCGGTAAAGAAACGTCCGAAATTGTGGGCAGCCTCAACGACGGCCCGATAGCCGCCGATGTTGGCCATTGAGGACAGGGCATCAAGGGACTGGGCACGAGAAATACGCGGAACCATATCCATTGCCAAAGCATTGATTTTCATGCCTGAAAGCTTCTGGACCAGATCCGGATTCTGCGCCGGATAGAGGAAACTGACAAGAGTTGCACCCTCATTGATTTTTGTGAGCTCCTCTTCATTTGGAGGATTCAGCTTGTAGATAAGACCGGATTGCCAGGTGATATCAGCATCTGAAACCTCAGCGCCGGCAGCACGATAAGCCTCGTCGGTGAAGCTTGCTTTTTCTCCGGCGCCGGACTCGATCGAGACATCAAAGCCGAGCCTTATCAACTGCCTGACCGAGCTTGGAGTAGCAGCAACCCGGGTCTCGCCGGCAACACACTCTTTTGGAATGCCAATTCTCATTTTCTTACTCCTTCCATTTTAAATTGAATTGTTAGTTTGATATCCGTTAAAAATTACAGTATTAGCTTAATTAATTCTATGGAACTTATACCGTCTATTCTTATCTTTAAACAGACCGTTATAGGTTGATTATCTATATTCTATCGGGGTATGCTTTATTCACTCTTCCCATCCATACCCTGTTATAAAAAGGATATTTCCATGAGTTCTGAGCAAATTGATAAACAGAAAAATAAAAAACAGCAAAAAAAGGATAATCTACATTGCAAACCGATATGTAGATTATTATAATAAAATAAAATGAATTTACAAAGGAGTACAATATGGTTGGAGATATCTATAAGACGAATTTTATCAGCGATAAAACAGCATTAAAATTTAAAGGAAACAGTATCACCTACGGACAAATGGATCAAATGGTTTTAGCCTATGCAAGCTACTTGAAAAAGGCAGGCTTGAAGGTGGGCGACAAGGTGGTGCTAAGCTGTCTTAACGCTCCGGAATTCATTTATTCCTATTTTGGAACGGTAAGAAACGGCGCAGTGATTGTGCCCATCAATCTGTTGCTTACCATGGAGGAAATTGCCTATGTCGTCAAGAATTCCGAAGCAAAATTCATGATCATGCATCCTTTGATTCTGCAGAAAGCAAAGCTCACCAGAGAAGCGGTGGAAAAAGCCCTTGAAATCACCCTGATCGTTCTGGACGAAGAATTCAATCAACAAATTTCAGCGGTTTCGAAAGAAGGCTTTGAAGACTTTTCCGACGAAAATGCAATCTCTACATTCTTATATACCTCGGGAACAACCGGAAAACAGAAAGCCGCCATGCTGACCCACAAAAATCTAGTGGTCAATTCTAAGCAGTGCACAGCGGCTCTTCATGCGAAGCAGGATGACATTTACATGTGCGTATTGCCGATGTTTCATGTATTTGCATTTACTGCCTGCATTCTCATGCCGCTTTATTCCGGAGCTACGATATCGATTCTGGAATCCTTCCAGCCAAAGGAGGTAATAGAAACCTTACTGAAGGACGAGATCACGGTCTTTATGGGAGTTCCTTCGATGTATGTTGTGCTGCTGGAAGCCGGAAAAAAGGATATCTCATTCCCGAAACTGCGTCTTGCGGTATCCGGAGGAGCAGCGCTGCCGGTAGAAATCTACAGACAGGCCCGACAAATCATGAGACTCCCGATCGTAGAAGGCTATGGACTGACGGAGGCTTCTCCTGCCGTATCCTTCAATCCGCCGGATGGCGTACAGAAGGAGGGCTCAATCGGGCTGCCTCTGCCGGGAGTGGAATGTAAAATTATTGATGATAATGAAAGGGAACTCCCCGAAGGAGAGGTTGGGGAGCTTGCTGTACGTGGTGACAACGTCATGCTTGGTTACTATAACGAGCCTGAAGCTACAATCAGTACCCTGATGAACGGATGGCTGCATACGGGAGACCTGGCGAAGATGGATGAGGACGGCTATATTTATATTGTTGACAGGAAAAAGGATATGGTGATCGTAGCAGGCTTGAACGTATATCCAAGAGAAGTTGAGGAAGTGATCTACCAATTCCCGAAGGTAAAGGAAGCGGCTGTCATTGGTCTTGCAGACAAGCTGAGAGGCGAATATGTAAAAGTCTTTGTTGTATTGAAAGAAGGAGAGGAATGCCACTCCAAAGAACTGCTCCGCTTCATGAAAGAAAAGCTTGCTGCTTACAAGCTCCCGCGGCACATCGAATTTGTTTCGAGCCTTCCCAAAAACAGTACAGGAAAGATCATGAAACGTATCCTGAAGGAACAGCAGGAAGCCGGCCGGAAATAAAAATAAAACAACCAGGAGGAGAAAAGTGGAAAGAACTTATATTATGCTGAAACCGGATGCGGTGGAAAGAAAACTGGCTGGACGGATTATAGAGAGGATCGAATCGAAGGGATACCGCATTTCCGCCATCAAAGTAATGAATCTGGATCAGGATATTCTGAAGGAGCATTATGCGCATGTTGCAGGCAAGCCATTTTATCCGCATATGGAGTGCTATATGATGTCGGGTCCCGTTTGGGCCATGATCGTAGAAGGGGAAAACGTGATCCGGGGAATGCGGATGCTCATCGGGGCAACAAAGTTTGAGGACGCGCTTGCGGGAACGATCCGGGGAGATTTTGCCAAATCCACTACCGAAAATGTGATCCACGGCTCCGATTCTCCGGAAAGTGCGGAAATTGAGATTAAGCGATTTTTCGGTCTTTAGTGAAAACCAATCAATCTTTCATAAATTCTCAAAAACAATGCCATGGAAAAAGATTAAATTGCCATGGCATTTTTATTTGCTATTCAGCTCCCGCCGACCGGATCGGAGTCACTGTAAATACCCGGCACAAGGCAGTTTCCGTCCTTGTCCTTTTTTGGACATTCATTTTTTTGCGTATCTTTTTTTTCCCATTGATTTTGACTTTTCTCACTGTGGTTCATACCCTGCCTCCTCGTATTATTAAATAGTAGTTTTTATAGTCCTTCTCCAAGGACCGAATGCTATAATTCTTACAGACGCTGTGGATTAGTCATCGCCTCCTAACGCATGACGTTTTTCAAAAGGCTATAACCACAGCTGTTTGCTTTAATGGTAATTAGTTGGATAACGCATGACGTTTCATTTAGCACGAGGTTACAATGGGCAAACCGGTCTGTGGAAGAAAACAGTGTCAATTCTAATTCCAAGGAGGATTTGCTATGATTTATGCCGGCATTGATGTTGCCAAGGACAAGCACGATTGCCTTATTGTCGATTCGGATGGGGTGATCCGTTTCCAGGCTTTCACCATTCCCAACAACAAACTGGGTTTTAGCAGCCCTCCAGGATGCTTATTTTGTCATGCAATTATCAAGGTGCTAATTGAACCAGACTGTATTTCAACAGTTCACTCAACTTTTACATTTTAGAACTTGACTTTTAATAGTTAGTCTTTTGATACTATTTCATAGATGATGAATAGTATGCTGAGACTGCAGGGTTTCTATACTTGCGTGCAAATCGGATTTTTCAGTGCTTTTCGTAGAATTATATTCCGATCACTTTCCGAATTTAAGGGTTAATGAAGAAAA
>JAQUYZ010000112.1 GCA_028691625.1 Eubacteriales bacterium | reverse complement strand
TTCTCAAAAATACGGTTTTCTGCCTCTAAAAACAGTAGGTTTTAGGTTTATTAAGGTTACCCTTTTTTCAAAGTACAAAATTATATCTTATTTCAGTAAATTCTGTTGACAACAACTAGCTGGTCTTGTTGTAATTTCACAAACCATCAATCATTTTTTTGCACGATTTGAATTATTTCTTTCTGGTCAACTTTCTCCATACCCTTCTCCCGGGTTTTGTTACTTTCTTTTCTATCTCTCGGAATTCCTTTTCCTGCTCGGCAGAAAGCTCTTCAGAAGGAGTCTTCTCCCTTGACATGATTTCCATTTTTTCCGTCGTCATTCTGTCAATGATCTCCTGCATCTTTTCTTCACTTTTATTGTTAAAATAGGATTTCCTAGCCTCCATTTCATCGGTTACGTTAATCACATACGATCTTGCGGGTGTTTCGGAGAGCTCAATGGAAAGCAGCAGCCAGCCCTTTTCATGAAGCATTTCCTGCAGCTTTTCCTTGAAATAGGTGCAGAGGTTTTCCAATGTCGGATTTATGGTTGTGAATGGCTGGATCTGATTGATATTGACGTCCTGATACTGCAAAAGGAATTCTTCGCACATCCTTTCAATCTCGTCAAACAGCACAAAATTATCCGTCACCTTCATGACATTCAGTATCACTTCCCAGGTATGCGGATGATTTTGGCCCACTTCCCCGGAAAGGTAAATTGCATGACTGGCATTAAAATAAAACTTGAAACGATATTGCGTGTGCTGCAAGGGTCACCATCCCTTTCTCTTTAACATCAAAAACAAATGCTTCCTTAAATAATACAATACGAAGAACGGAACTGCAATAGAAACGCCCTTGCTCAGAAGGATCTGCAGATCTACAGAGTAAGCATAGAACACATAGTGATAGGACATAAAAATCAGCCAGTTCGCAAAGCTCAAACCGAACAAAAACGTTGTAAGATAGACAAGAAAACCCGCAATTCCATATTCGGTCTGAAATACTGATTTCGATGCCAGGAGATAATGAAGCAGGAAGCCGGATACGACTCCGATGGTGTTTGCGGCAACCAGATGAATCTCCGAAAAGCGCACCAGCGCCCATACGATGCCGGTGTCGGCCAATGTAACGATGACAGAGTAAAACAGGTAATTCACAATCGCGTACTTTCCTGTGAAAAGAAGTTTGATCCTATTCATGCTTTACTTCTTTCCCTTCCGATCATTTGCACCCCCTTAATAAACTCATTGACAAGGTACGGATCATATCTGCGGCCGCTGTTTCTCCGCAGTTCAGCGATGGCTTCGTCCATTGTCTTGGTCTCTGCGTATACACTTTCATTGGTCATGGCGTCAAAGCTATCAATAATGTTGATGATCCGGGCATTGAGGGTAATCTCTTCTCCCCTCAGCCCGTTCGGGTAGCCTGTGCCGTCGTATGCCTCATGATGCTGAAGAATATCATCCGCAGCTTCATTGAGAAACGGAATGGCTTTTACAATATTGTAACCCAATTCGGAGTGTCTTCGGATCAGGTCTCTCTCATGTGCGGCCAACGCTGCCTTTTTGTTCAATATACTGTCAGGAATTCCGATTTTTCCGACATCGTGCAGCTGCGCAGCGACTGCCAATCTGGAAAGTGCAGAAGGCGCCATGCCAAGATGCTTTCCAAAACTGACAGCGATCTCCCTCATCCGGATGCTGTGTGCCACCGTTTCATGGGAATATGCATTCAACGTAATCATCATCATGGAAATAATGCTGTTGCTGTTGCTGTTTTCATCCAGCATCTTTTCAAGAATCAGGTTTTTACGTGCTGCTTCAAGCACAGTAAAGATACTGTTTTCCTTCTCTTGCATTTGTGCAACTCCCACAGACAGCGATAATGCTGCGTTTTGCAGATTGGAAAACTGGCGTTTAATGTTTTTGGCGGTTCCATATGCCTCCGCTTCCTTCGTTGCCGTCATCAGTATGGTGAATTCGCTGCCCCCCGTTCGGGCAACGACATCCGTATCAATGCAGACTTTATGTAAAATCTCAGAGGTCTTTTCCAAAAGTTCATCACCTGCATTATAGCCTTCGATCGCGTTTAACTGTCCCAGACCGTTGATATCCATCACAACGATGCTTACAGGTTTTAAAAGACTGTGGTTCACTCTGGCAAGCAGATTGTCGAAGAATTTTCTGTTGTATAGCTTTGTCAGGTTATCGTAGATACTCGCATTCTGCACAGCCTCACTTTTAGAGGTCAGCTTCCGGTTCAGCTCCTGAATCTGCAGACTTTTATCCACGATGCTTTTATTTAAACGCTCCGATTCCACTTGATGCTTGTATATTCTCAGGCACAAGAGCAGTGAGAAGATCAGGATATCCAGGCTCACCAATGCTGAAAAGGTCCACAGATAAAGAATATGCTCACTTACACGCGCTGTGCTCAGGACATAGGTCTGCAGAGTCGACATGCCTAAATAATAGTCCTTGTCTTCAACGGCAAAGTACTTGACTGAAACAATTTCATTACCGGTTTGATTCCCTTTTGAAAAGACAGCAGACCCGTTTCTTCTGTCTGTAAGCATTTCCTCGAAGGATTCTATTCCCGCTCCGCCCTGCAGTTTCCAGTAACGGGTCAACTCTGCCCTGTTTTTCCCCACGACATTCCTGGTCTCTTCCGTGTCTCTCTCAAAGATCACCTCATCGGAGGAATAGAAGAACCAGTATCTGCTGCCGGAGACTTCTGCTTTTTTTATCACATTTGCAACCGCAGCTTTCTCCGCCTGACCATAAGAATGACCGTCCTTCGGACGATATCGTTCGAGCTCACTTTTCACGCTTTTCGCCACCTGGTCAACAAGGATCTCCTGATTGGTCGCGAAGCTTTCCGTGATCCCTTCTTTATATTTGTTTGTTTCCTGGTAAATATACGCCCATCCCAGAAAGATCAACGCGACTGTCAGTATGGAAATGCCAAAGATCTCAGCCTTATAGCCGATCCTTTGTCTTGTCGTATTCCTGTTGTAGATTCTAAAGCTTTTCAGCATCCATGTCACCTGTATGTAAATCTTTCGGCGTATAATCGGTATCGGTCAACTGTAGGAATTTGTTGATTTTTTTACTAATTAGTCGAAATCGATACGTTATTATACCATAATACTTTATAAATAAAACAAAGAAGAACAATCCCACCAATGATATGATGTATCCAATAATACCGTATATTGTCAATCCGTAGACCAGCTTTACCTCATGATCCCCCGCAGGCAGATCAAGTGCAATCAGGTTTTCCTTTTGCCCAACTTCGATGGTTTTGCCGTCCAGCGTGGCCTTCCAGCGCGGTGTGTATGTAACGCTCAAAGTCATTTCCTGTGCCTCATGAGAGGAGTATTGGAAATTCACTCCTTTGTAATTCCAATCTGCTCTCGTCACAGGGAACGGTTCCGGCCAGAAGTTGGTATTTACACCGTATGTTTTAAAGATATCTGTAAATAATGCTTTCACTTCATCAGAGCATTCGGGGAATCCCGGCTCTCTTTCCGGCACACCCCAGTTGCGGACATAAACGGCTTTCAAATATTGGCTCAAATGCTTGCCAATGAAAATAACCTCGCCGTTTCCCACTTTTTTAACGCCGATAATATCATTTTCAAGCCTGCCACCGTTTTGAATCAGTTTATAATATACTTTGTCCAGTCCGAACATTGCCCTGCCATACTTCATACTCTCATCTACTATAATATCGTCTGCTTCACTGATAATCTTAGATCCATTTTGCTTCTGGATCGTCGGAGATTCTTCCAAAAATACTTCAGAAACCGCAACGTCGAAGAGCTGATATCCTTTGGTGTTTGTGGGCTCGATCACAATTGTTACCCCCCTGCCGATCAGTTCAGTAACCATTGCCTCTATACTTTCCTTCTCCGCTAATGTATTTACCTCAGGCTCGCAGAGATAAATCAGTCTGTATTTTTGAAGCTCCTCTATCGAGTAATCAAATATAGCATCCCGCTGGTCATGGATCAGATAAGGGAACTCCATTGCCAGGCCGGGCGATCCGGCACCGAACAGCAAAGCGTTGCGATTGTCCGTTAGAAAGTAGGAAGAAGGATCTTCACTTACATAAAATCTGCTTCCGCTTTTACTATCCGCCATCCGGAAATCATACCTCTTGTTCAATTCAGTAGATACGTTGTCATAGCTTGGGAATATAAAGATATATCTGACATTCCAAAATGCAAGGTTCTTGGCAATATAATCGTATGTTCCGCTGGAATTGGCCACAACTGCACTCCAGATCGCTTGATTTTGTGTCGTTCCTTCGATATTATAGCCCTCACTCATGTTAAAATCATATTCCAAAGGATAATAGTTTTGGCTACAGTCAAACGGCCCTAAAAAGGTATATCGGCCTTTTTCAAAATTAGTACCGCTGCTATCGATTACCGAGAAGAGATTTCTGTAATCCTCATCACTTCGTACCCTATATTCCGTTCGAAACGGATTCATATCAAATAGAACAGAAATAACGATAACGAGACATACAAATGACGCAAATATTCGGATCTGAACCTTTTTACCATAACCCAAAGCATGTATTCCGTATAATAGATATGAACATAGAATCGCTGCTGTAACTCCTGTCAGGTTTAGAATTCGTCCGGCAACAAAGCTCTCTGCCATCGGTAGATACTCAAAAAATGGAATCTGCAGACCAAATGAAAAAAAAGCCGAAATAACAGTAAGCATAGCAGCAAACAGCACATTAATCTTTTCCCCTTTGCCAGCTAATTTTTTAGACCTGCGATATGTATATAGAAGAATTGCTAATACGCTCCCGATTGAAGTTGATAATGAAAAATAAAAAAAGTTCTTGGGGTTAACAAACCAGTCAATTGTTGCAGTAAAAGCCGTCACTGCTTCACCAAGAAGCACAGGTATCGTAGGGTTTTCAAGTCCTGTTACACCAACCACTGACCAAAAGGCGGTTAAAATGCCTGCAAATATTATGGAAAGACTTATATATAAATAAGTTAAAAACTCTATCTTTCTGATCAACAGGAAAACTGTCAAAACACCCATAATACATAAACTGTACATAAAAATAGAGTTGGGATGACTTAGAATCATAAGCAGGCAAATAACCGTACAAATTAGAAATCTCCTTGCGGTAGGCTTCCGACAAAAAGAAAGCAAACCGATCAAATACCATGGTGTCAAAGCAATGATCGGTCCCTGCGCAACCTGTCCCTGATCCAGCAGCGTTAAAAGAACATACGGTTGTAAACAAAAAACAACAGAGCCAAACAAACCACACCATCGACCAATAAATTTCCTGCTGAGAAACCAGACGCCTATGCCGCCGATATATATTGCTGACAAACATCCAATCTTGAACGTTAGCATAACATTATTCGTGATTGCATAAATCGGAACCATTAAGTAATAAGAAAGCGGCGGATAGTATTGTGTCACCGCAGCCCCGCAATACCAATATGGAAACCATGACGGCAAGATTCCATCTTGAATACAATGTGTGATATATCTCAACTTAGCCATATGCCCTAAAAAATCAGTTGCTGCAGGATAAAGATCATTTGAAGCAAACAAAATGTTCGAAAAACCAGCAGCACAAGCAAGCCCTGTAAGAATCAGGGCAAGGATCAATTCTATTCCGAACTGTTTTTTATCTTTGCTGGTTATGGTCTCTTCCATAAAAGGGTCCTCTTAGGATTTCTTTATTTTCTTCAACTGAAGTGCCAAACGTATACTGTTGACTGCAGTTTTCAAGACCGCCATCTTGCTGGCACCATTTTTGAAATCGTAGCGAAGTGCAAAGGGTATTTCGGCAAATTTTGCGCCGCAGCAATAGAGCTTATACAGCAGCTCCACCATACAGGTAAATCCGCTCTCTTCAATCAGGTCCCCCCCGAATCTTTCCGCAGCAGAAAGAAGAATTCTCCTGCTGTACAGGCGATACCCGCAGGTATAATCTTTCACGCCGGGAATATGCAGCAAAAGGGAAAAAACGTATTTCGCGCCTCCGCTCATCAGGAGGCGGATACCGGAAACACCCTTCACAACCGCACCCTTCTGGTATCGGGAGGCAATTACCACATCGGCAGAGACTTTGTCCATACGATCAAGCAGATCCGGCAGATAGGCCGGGTCCTGTGTATTATCACAATCCATCAGACACATCAGCTCACTGTCGGGACATTCTTTCACAAAATAGGAAACAGCGGTTTTCACCGCTTCTCCCAGGCCCTTGTTGAATGGATGACTGATCAACTTG
>JAQUYZ010000111.1 GCA_028691625.1 Eubacteriales bacterium | reverse complement strand
TCCTGTCAGATGCTTCGGATTGAATGCCTCTCTGACCTTCCACTGATATTCCGGAACCAATGGCTGCGGAAGCTTCGCATACATGGCGTCATGCTCTTCCTGAGTATAATCGTACGCGTCCGGTCTACTTGCGTCTGCATTCCAACGGCCCATATCCACGCCAAGTCCCTTTTCGAACATCCATTTCTGGGTCTCGTCGATGAGCTCTCTCGCCTGCCGGATGGTATCTCTCTCATGGTTATCAAAGTATACGAAGAATTCCCAGCCTGTCATGCCGCCGCCTCCGACGAGAGACATACTTCCCATATCGGAATCGCCGCCTGTATCGGCGATACCGGGGCTGGCTTTTGTAATCTTGTCCTTGAGCGCTGAGGCTTCTTCCATATGTTTCGCAGTCACAAATACGTTGGAGGACATTCCGAAGTTCCCTTCATAGGATACGCATAGGGTGTAATTCAGATTCTTATGTCCCAGACGCAGCAGATACAGCTTCACCCAATCGTTGATGTCCTTTTCTTCCATCAGTTCGGATTTCCATCCGCCCGTTATCTTCAGCACATCATCAACAACAGCTTCCTTGTATTCCAAATCCCCCGGAGTGAATCCGCAGATTACAATCTGATAATCAATCTTCATCTTTTCGTTTTGATCCTTGAGGTACGGATCCTCCATCAGCTCCGGTATATCGCAGAACTGTTTTTCCGGGTCGGTCAGGACCTTGATCATAGCGGTCTTGATATCCCGTCCGAACATGTTGAACTGTCTGTGACCCAGATAGATTACGTCCGTCTCATGGAACAGCTGGAAGCTTTTTGCATAGGCTTCCCAGTCAGGGAAACAAAGGGTGTAGCATTTAATATTGTCAAGTCCATCCGCCATATAGGCCGGTGCATCTCCTCTTGTAGGCAGATACTTAGGTCCTCCCCACGGATGAAGCCGAACAGCAACCCTTGTGCATACGCCCATGGTTCCGGTCGTACCCTGCCAGCCTCTGAAGATAGATCTGACGCTTGGTCCGGGACCTTCTCCGCAGAACCAGCCTGCGCCAGGGCCCAGAGATCCGGTACGGATCACTTCACCGTCAGGCAATACCCATTCCGCGCCCAGCATATTCTCTGATGCGCAGCCCATAAACAAGGAGCTGGGGCCGAAGCCCACCCATCCGGCAGTTCCTGCCAGAGTGGAGCTGCTGCAGCCGACGCCTGCCATGTTTAAATTCAGGCCGTATTTCATCGCTTCCGCCTGAACCACTGCACCGATGGCATAAGGTTCGACGACTGCGATCATGTTTTTGGCATCAATTTCAATCTTGGCCATTCTCTTCATATCAATCTGAATGGAATAATCCGAGCTGATGAAGCCCATTGCTGCCCAGAACGTTGTGGATGCCTTGAAATGAATATCATATTTGTTACAGATCTGGATAATTCTTTGTACTTCCTCCGTGCTTCCCGGCAGCAATACCGCCTGGGGGCAGGGAGTCCAATGATCGTAAGGACCATAATGAGCGGAAGACTGTGAAGTGATACACCGGTACGTTTGCGTCACCGCAGAATCCTGAGAGATATTTCTTTTCCCTACGATGCTCTCAAGCGCCTGATAAATTTCCTTTGATAATGCCATCACGATTCCCCCCTTCATACTGCCTGAATGACCAAATCTACAATATCGTATACTTTGATCGGATTTCCATTTTCATCTTTTGCGTTACCCAGATTGCTTTCGCACCACGGACATGCGGTTACCAGCGCATCCGCTCCGGTGGTGTTGGCTTCTGTCACTCTTTCATTTGCAGTCCATTTAGAGAACTCCGGATTGATTTCGTTGCAAACGCCGCCAGCGCCGCAGCACCAGGAGTATTTTCTGATTCGATCCATTTCCACAAGCTTGACTCCCGGAATGCTCTCCAGAATCTTTCTGGGTGCGTCGTATATTCCGTGGATGCCGTTGTATCTAGGACGTCTTGGCTCCCAGGTATGCACCTGCTGTAAGATCTTCTTTTCTTTCCCTTCCCATGGAACATATGGTTCGCCCAATCTTCCCAGGTGGCAGGGGTCATGATAAGTAACGGTCATGGGAACTTCTTTTGTGAACTTGATTTTGCCTTCTTCGATCAGCCGTGCGATCAGTTCCACAGTGTGAAGCACTTCGACTTCCATTCCCAGTTTTGCGTACAGTCTCTTGAAGGTATGGTAACAGTCTGAGCAAGGGGTCACAATCGTCTTGACCTTAGCTGTCTGGAAGGCTTTGATATTGGCCTTTGCCCGTTCCTCGAATTCCTTAGTAAAGCCCATCTGATGAGAACGGCCTGCACAGCACATGTCCGCTTCTCCCATAACTCCAAGATCAACACCGGCTGACTTGAGCAGCTTTGCCGTATTGATTACACTGTCTCTCAGACCTGCATCATAACTGAATTTGCAGCCTGCAAAGAAAGCCACATCGGCAGTTTCCTTTGTCAGGTTTTTAAGTCCCAGACCTTTGCTCCAGTCGAGGCGATTCGCCTTCTTCTCTCCGAGAATCATGGTCTTTTCATCCTTCAGCTGTTTTGCGATTTCATTCTGTACCGGATAGGCCTTGCCGACCTCTGTCGCCCGCTCCTTCAGTGCGATATTGTGTTCCAGCGGCTCCAGATTATATCTGGTTATTTTACAGGAAACATCGCAGAGACCGCAGGAAGTGCAGTTGTAAATAGCCTCCACCGCCTGTTCGGTAAACTCCGATTTTCCGTCCAGCAGGACCTGACCTAACTGGAAACGGCCTCTGGCGGAATATGTATTGAAATTGAAAAACTTGCTGCTTGGGCAGTTTTCCGCAAACCTCTGGTTTTTCACCTTGTCAAATGGGATCCATTTGCAGCCGAGGCAGCTGCTGCATCGTTCCATCATTGGTCTGTAGTCTTCTAACGCCATTTTCATTCTCCTTTCTATCCTACAGTGAAATCTTTCCGGGATTCATAATACCGTTCGGATCAAAGATGTTCTTAATCTTTTTAAGCGCTGCATAGGATTGAGCGTCCTTGTTCAGCTGCAGTCTTGCCCATAATTCGTAAGGTCTGGAATAGTAGGCATCAAGCTTCAGCATTTCAACACTGGCCTTTTCGTACAGGTTTTTCACAAGTTCCCTTTCCCTGGTGCTGTTTGGATCATAAGGCAGGGTAAATTCGCAGTGGTAAGAGGAACCGATATGTTGCGGCTGGATATAAACTCCGATATCATTGACCGGATAACCCAGTTCGTTGGCCAATTCATACATCCGCTTAATAAAGCACTCCGTCCTGTCTAGGGTCGTCTGGAAGAAAATATCCTGAGATGCACCCTTATAGGTATCTTTCCAATAACAATCGGAAGGTGTTTTGATTTCCTGTTTGATCATGTCTTCGCCAAGCTTTGAAATACCTTCCAAAAGCTCCAGCCCGCAGCTTTGTGCAAAGTCTGCAAGATCCTTGGTTCTGACTGCAACTCGCTTCTCCGGCTGAAGTTCCCGTCCGGATACGCCGACCAGCGCCGTCCATTTGGGGAGGATTGCTTTCCAGCTGTCAATTTCAGCTTCATTCTTTCCCAACAGGCTTGCAAGCTGCATTCTGTTCAGGATGAAAAGCTCGTCAGGGAACCGGAACCTCATTGCCTTATATACAAATTCTATGACTTTTTGAAGACTGTCGTCCTTGACGAAGTACATCCTGTGAATCTGCTTTTTGGTCTGGCACTTCAATGCCGCCCAAGTCACGATGCCCATGCTGCCCTGAGCTCCGGTCAGGGCCCTGTAAAAGTCAAACATCCATGGTCCTAAACCACTGACCTGCCACTTTTCGCTTTCCCACTGCTTTTCCAAGTCCATGGGACCTCCGGCTGCTTCTCCTGTATACATGCGGTTACCGTCTCCCCAGGTTACTTCAACGCAGCGCAGGGGATCCATATAGTTCCACTGGTGCATCGGATTCATTCTCGGTTCTGTTTCCAGCACGCTTGTTACTACTGATTTATTGGCTCTCGGCTTCAGAGGAAAATTAATCTCCAATCCTTCCGCTTCGAGTGCTTTTTCCAGTTGCGTATAAGTCACTCCCGGCTCCACGACCGCCATTCTCTGCTGACGGTTGATATTCAGGATTTGTTTCATCCCGGTCAAATCCACCATCACCGCTTCCGGAACGCTCGGCGCACTTCCGCCTTTGATGTGGGGTCCGCCAGAGCTGACCGGCACCAGGGGAGTTTTCGTTTTGTTAGCCAGATCAACGACCTGTTTCACCTGTTCTGCATTCTGTGGTTTGACGATAAAACATGGGTCCACATGAAAGTCAAAATTACGTTTCCCTCCGTAGCCGGCAAGCTCCTTCGGATCGTCGATAACACGGCCGTCTCCCACCATATTTATCAGCTCTTCCTTAATGCTCATTTACATCTCTCCTTCCTTGTAATCAGGGTATCCAGAATTACTTAAATTTGTATGTTTATTCAACATCATTAAATGAATTCATTGAATACATTCATTATAATTCGTTCGGTGAAAAGAGTCAACAGGAAACAAATAAAAATAATACAATTTCAAACAAGGTGCTGCAGAAAAAAAAAGCCGGTTCAATTGACATTGAACCGTCCTCTTTCGTTTTGATATCCCTGCGATCGAAGCAGGCTGTGTTATAACACGAAAATGTGTCTCATTTCCGAAATGTATTTTACCATTCTTTCTTCCAGATCATAATCGCCTTCATGGAGCAGCCAGTCATAGATTACGCCTCTGGCCACCACCAGAAGGAACTCCTCGATTTCATTTACGGTCATATCCTTCGTGAGCTGGTTCTTCGCTTCTCCGCGCTTGATGATTTCGAGCAGCAGCCTGTACATGTATCGCTCTTTATCCAAAAAAAGTACGCTAAGGGTATTAAACAGCTGCTTTACCGCATCCGTTCCTCTTACGCTGTTATATGCTGCGTAATGCCTGAAAAATATTATGACATTGTCATAAAAATCTTCTTCGACCAGCTGCGCTTCGATGGTGTTCTCATAAAACACATCGATTTTTTTGTACAATTCGGAGTAGATTTCCGATTTTGACGGATAATAATGGTAGAACGCACCGACGGAAACGCCGGCTTTCCTGCTGATATCTTCTATTGTGGTGTTATCAAATCCGTGTCTGCTGAACAGATCTGTCGCAGCATTATATATCTTGCGTTTTGTTTTTTGTGCCTGCAACTGACGTGATGTTTGTTTTTGCATCTAATTACCTCCCGAATGGATAATCTCTTAATGCATTCAGTATAGTGTATTCGGTGAAATATGTCCACAATTTTCTTTTATTCAGCTTACATTTTTCGACATATTATCCAGATCCACTCTTTCGATTGGCTGCGCAGTACGAAGCGCGCGCGGACAATGTCTTTAAGTTACAAACAGGTGAGATATACTCACCTGTTTGTAACTTATTATGGAGTGTTAGATTTTATGTAATTTCATGATTCAGGGTATTATTTCTGCTGTGGATTCAGTTTTTATACACCTGATTGTGTATTGGCGTTTCTCTTTGCAAGAACCATCGGTGCTGTCTCATAGAAGTTGAACGCGATCAGAGTACCAACGCACATCAAGCCCACGCACAGCCACATCGCAGCCGAATAGCCATATGAATTTGCAAGGATTCCGGCAACTGCGGATCCGCCAACCGCTCCGATCAGTTCTCCGATACCCTGGATGGTTGCAACCGCAGTGGAAGCAAACTTAGGATTGATGGATTCTGTCGGAATCGGTCCCTGATTTACTGCGATAACGCCGGCGCCGCACCATCCGAAGAAAGCACAGAAAGCCATCAGTGGAAGGTTGTCTGCCGGTACAAGCAGCAGGCCAAGCGGTGTCACGGTGCTTAAAAGTCCAAAGATAATGACGATCGGTTTCCGTCCGAATTTGTCAGACAGAGCAGGTACAGCCATACCCCAGACGATACCGCCTACGCCAAGAGCTGACATAATAATGCTCATGGTGGTGGGGTCCAGTCCCTTGACCGTTGTCAGGAACATCGGAGTGAAGGACGCCATTACTACATACCATCCAAGGATACAAATGGCGAACAAGATGCCTGTGATGATATTTCTGTTTTTTAGAACTTCTTTGAATTCACCTTTTCTGTCAGCTTTTACCGTGGTCTCTACTGCAGCCATATTAGGTTCTTCCAGCAGTTTCATTACCAGAAAGGCAATAAAGAGACCGGGGATGATCGTCAGGAAGAATGTGGTGCTCCAGCCCACAGACTGTGCGAGAGCTCCAACGACCAGTGGTCCCGC
>JAQUYZ010000110.1 GCA_028691625.1 Eubacteriales bacterium | reverse complement strand
AAGCTGCCGATCCATATCAGTGCAGCGGTAAGCGCCTTTCCCTGCTTGAACAGGATCATCTGGGATGCAAAGCAGGGCACAAACAAGGTCAGGACGATCAGTGTGATCAAAATCCCCTTTTGTGTAAATGCCCCGTTCGTCACCATAGAGTAAAAGCCGGCAGCACCAAGATCCCTCTTGATAATGCTCATAACGAAGAGGTTTGTCGCATTTTCCGGGATTCGCAGAAACTCAGATGTGATGGGCGCACACCATTCCCGCAGCTTCATAAAGCCATTATAATACTCAAGGATCGAGACGGCCGCACCTCCCGCGAGGAAGGCGGGAACCGTATCTTTTAAAAAGCAGACCGCTTCCCCGGCGGTTTTTTTCATAATCTTTTTCAGATCAGGAAACTGAAGTGGCGGAGTTGGCAGGGCTGCAGTCTGCAGCGTGCCTGGCAGGAGAAGGTTCATCAGTGTTCCCAAAAGGAGAAAGACGCCGGTAATTACAAGAAGATAGAGCAAAAAAAATTGGAGGTTAAGAAGGAAAGCAAAGGAAACGATGATCGCTACCTGCCCGGAACAGGGAACCGAAATACAAAGCAGTACCGAAGCAATCAGCCTTTCTCTCTTTGATGCCAGTATGGAAGTGGATACCAAAGCGACTGTGACACAGCCGAAACCCAGAATAAAAGGAATGACGGCATTTCCATTCAGGCCCAGCAGATGCAAGGGCTTGTCTAAAAGCCTCGCGATTCTGGGAAAAAGACAAGATTCCTCCAATACGTGCTGTAAAAAATAGAAGCCTGTCACCAAAGGCAGCAGCAGAGCGAACAGATATGCAGGGGTCATGGTCAGCATGCCGTATTGGCCGATGAGAAGGCTGCCCCAAAAACTATTCTCGCTGAAATAGGGTGTCACAATGCCTTTGATCAGGGAGAGGTAGTAATTTCCAAGTTGCATGATACAGGTAACTCCTTTACGGGAATATGCTTTTGAAAAATGGAAATATATGATACAATATATGTATCTGTCTCGTGAATTAGGTCTGAAAGACTTCCAGCACAGGGCGGGCTTAATAAAAAGAGAAGAAAAGAGGGAATACTATGACAGAAAACACACAAATGATCCTGATCATTATCAGTTTATTTATACTTGCGATATCCTGTTTATGCCTTGCCAACCTCCTCGCCCTTCGAAAGAAGGTTGGAGAGGACCAAAGCCTGAAGAACCTGCAATACATACAAAACAGCTTTACCAGTCTGGGGGATCTCCTGACAGGCAATCAGAAACAGACCACGGATATTCAGGACAAGCGTCTGCAGGAGCTGAATTTCCAGCTTACCCAGAGAAACGATACCCTGCAGAAAACGGTAAACGATACGTTGACCCAGATTGAGGGGCGGTTAAAGACCAATGCAGTGGAAAACGAGCAGAAGCTGGAACAGATCCGTGGAACCATGGAACAGAGAATCTCCGCCATGCAGGAGGAAAACAGCAAAAAGCTGGAAGAAATGCGTGCGACTGTCGACGAGAAGCTTCAGAAAACACTAGAGGACAGAATCAGCAAGTCATTTCAACTGGTCAGTGAACGTCTCGAGCAGGTCTATAAAGGACTGGGAGAGATGCAGAATCTTGCTTCCGGCGTGGGTGATCTGAAAAAGGTGCTTTCCAATGTCAAGACAAGAGGAATTCTGGGTGAAATCCAACTGGGTGCCATTTTAGAGCAGATGCTGTCCCCTGAACAGTATGAAGAAAATATCGTGACGAAGAAGGGGAGCGCGGAACGGGTGGAGTTTGCCATCAAGCTGCCGGGAGATGAGGACGGAGTCGTTTATCTCCCCATCGATGCAAAATTCCCCGCAGACACCTATACAAAGCTTGTTGAAGCTTATGAAACCGGCAATCCGGAGGAAATCGACCTTGCGGTGAAAATGCTGGAGCGATCCATTAAAACCTTTGCGAAGTGTATACATGATAAATATATTGAACCGCCCCAAACGACGGATTTCGGAATCATGTTCCTTCCCTTTGAAGGGCTCTATGCCGAGGTTGTGCGAAGAGGAATGGTTGAAACCCTGCAGAGGGAGTACAAGATCAATATCGCAGGCCCGACTACCATGGCAGCTTTATTGAACGCCCTTCAAATGGGCTTTAAGACGCTGGCGATCCAAAAGCATTCCAGTGAGGTATGGAATGTTCTGGGCGCTGTGAAAACAGAATTTGATAAATTCGGGGACGTTCTCTCCGCCACCCAGCAGCGAATCAATCAAGCCAACGCAGAGCTGGATAAATTGATCGGAACGAGAACCCGCAAGATACAAAGCAAGCTGAGAAATATTGCGACCCTTCCGGAAGCGGACAGCAAGGAGATCCTTGGAATCTCGCTCCAGGAAGAGGAGGATGCAGAAGAGATTAATGTAAGTGAGGAAGATTCGTAAATGGGCATATACGCAATTGCAGACCTGCATCTTTCCTTTTCCGCTGATAAGCCGATGGATATCTACGGAGGAGAGTGGATCAATCATACGGATAAGGTGAAGGAAAACTGGAAGACTATGATCTCTGAGGGGGACACCGTGGTTCTTCCCGGTGACAACTCCTGGGCCTTGCGTTTTGAAGATTCGCTTATTGATCTGAGATGGATCAGCGAGCTGCCCGGCAACAAGGTTTTTATCAAAGGGAATCACGATCTCTGGTGGAATTCTGTCAGTAAGCTGAACGCATTGTTTGAAAATATGTTTTTCCTCCAAAATAGCTTTTATGAAGCCGAAGGGTATGCAATCTGCGGATCAAGAGGTTGGATCTGTCCGGGAGATGAGGATTTCACCGTACATGACGAGAAGATATACAAGCGGGAACTTGGGAGACTGAGATTATCGCTGGAGGCAGCCGCGCAGGCAGGATACGGAAAAAGTACCGGCGAAAGACGCGGTAAAATTCTGGGCACACTTCATTTTCCTCCGGCAGGCGATCCTCTCAGGAAATCCGGATTTACCGAGCTCTTCGAGGAGTACGGAGCGGAAAAAGTCGTATACGGACACCTTCATGGCAGAGATGCTTACAGCAGCGGTTTGCAGGGTATCAGAAACAAAGTGGAATATATCCTGACATCGGTGGATTATTTAAAATGTAAACCGTATAAAATTCTTTAAGGAGGATTTGAAATGAAAAGAGCAATATTGATCGTTCTCGACAGCTTAGGAATTGGAGCCATGCCGGATGCAGAAAAATATGGAGATACGGGAGCACACACCCTGGATCATATTGCTGCTGCCATGCCGGATTTTAAGATACCCAATTTAGTGAAGCTGGGACTGGGCAGGATTGACGGCGTAACGAAGGTTGCGAAGGAAAACAGCCCGTCCGGCGCTTTCGGCAGACTGGCGGAAATGTCCACCGGAAAAGATACCATAACAGGACATTGGGAGCTTGCGGGTTTGTATACGGAGATCCCTTTTAAAACATTTCCTGCGTTTCCAAGGGAATTTATGATGGCATATGAAAAGGCCATCGGGATAGAAACTCTTGGGAATTATGCGGCGTCAGGCACGGAAATAATTGAAGCCCTTGGACCGGAGCATGAAAAAACCGGAAAGCCGATCATCTATACTTCTGCAGACAGCGTATTTCAGATCGCTGCCAATACTGCGGTGATTTCTCTGGAGAAGTTGTATCATATCTGTGAAGTGGCAAGAGAAATGCTTGTTGGCGACGTGCAGGTGGGCAGAGTTATTGCCAGGCCCTATGTGATGGAAAACGGAAAAAGGATCAGAACAGCTGACCGAAAGGACTATGCCGTATCGCCAAGCGGAAAGACGCTTCTGGATCATGTAAAGGATGCGGGAAAAACCGTTTACGCCATTGGTAAGATCAAGGATATTTTTAACGGACAAGGCGTCAGCATCTCGGTGCATACGGAAAGCAATCTGGATGGTGTCGATAAGACCATCCAGTCAATGCATGCGGATTTTGAAGGATTCCTGTTTACCAATCTGGTAGATTTTGATTCAAAATACGGACACCGAAGAGATGCGGCGGGATATGGAAGGGCGCTTGAAGAGTTTGACGAAAAGCTTCCGCAAATTATGGCCGCCCTGAAACAGGAAGATATCCTTATCCTCTGTGCGGATCATGGCAATGATCCGGCGCATACCGGCTGGGATCATACGAGGGAGCACGTGCCTGTCCTCGTTTACGGCAAGGAAATCAAACCGGGCTGCAATCTGGGGACGCGTAAGAGCTTCGCTGATATCGGCGCAACCATAGCCGAATACCTGTCGGTATCTGAGACAGAAATCGGGGAAAGCTTCCTGAAGGAGATACGGAAATAAGTATTACATGGAAACCAACCAAATATTCCTATAAAACTCTTGTAAAGGAGATGGAAAGTATGAATATGAATGATATTATTTATAAAAAAAGAGAAGGCGGAGCACTGGATCCGGAGGAAATCGAATATTTTGTCAACGGGTATACCAACGGCAGCATTCCCGATTATCAGGCAGCTGCACTGTTAATGGCGATCTTCTTTCGGAAGATGAGCAGGGAAGAAACCTATGCACTCACGAAGGCGATGAAAAATTCAGGAGACGTCGTGGATCTTTCCGAAATTGCAGGAATCAAGGTAGATAAGCACAGTACGGGAGGCGTCGGAGACAAGACCACGCTTATCGTTGGTCCGCTGGCTGCAGCCTGTGGTGTTCCCATTGCAAAGATGTCGGGCAGAGGCCTCGGCTTTACCGGAGGAACGGTTGACAAGATGGAATCCATTCCCGGATTCCGAACCACGATGGAAGCAAATGAATTCATATCGCTTGTAAACAGGGTCGGTCTCTCCGTCATAGGGCAGACAGCCCATATTGCGCCGGCCGATAAAAAGCTTTACTCCTTGCGGGATGTAACATCAACAGTCGATAATCTCAGTCTGATTACTTCAAGCATTATGAGCAAAAAGTTGGCATCTGGCAGCGACGTCATCGTTTTGGATGTAAAATGCGGCAGCGGCGCCTTTATGGAACGGTTTGAAGACGCCTGTGAGCTTGGTGAGCTTATGGTGGAAATCGGCAAAGCTGACGGAAAAAGAACAATTGCAATCATCACCGATATGAGCCAGCCTTTAGGTCTTGCAGTCGGGAACAGCCTTGAAGTCATTGAAGCGATTGAAACTCTGAAAGGAAGAGGGCCGAAGGATATCACGGAGCTGTCTCTCAGACTGGCTTCCTATATGATCTATGCTGGTGAAAAGGCATCCTCTCCCGAGGAGGGCTATCAAATGGCATCGGAAGCACTTGAAAACGGCACAGCGCTGCTGAAACTCACCGAATTCATCACAGGGCAGGGAGGGGATCCAAAGGTGATAGAGGATTATACCCTATTCCCAAGACCATCCTGTTTTTCAGAAATTCATTCAGAGGTTGGCGGTTTTGTAGGAACCATTGAAGCCAGAGCGATCGGGCTGGCCTCCCAGCATTCCGGAGCAGGGAGAGCAACCAAGGAGGATCTCATCGATCTTTCAGCAGGAATCATGCTGTACAAAAAAGTCGGCGATTTCATCAAAAAAGGAGATCTGCTGGCGACAGTCTATGGCAATGACCAGGCGCGTGTGGATAAAGGAGCACAGGAAGCAGCAGCCGCCTTCCTCATTCAGAACAGCAAACCGGAAGAGAATGATCTTGTGAAAAGGGTATTACAATGAACAGGAAAAAGCTTGCGATCGTACTCTTTGCAGTCAGATGAATGTTGACAAAGTGATCGGTGTGGGAGAAATCGCCGTATCAGATCACCGTTCTTCTCATTGAAAATACAGAGATCCCCATCACTCAGTTTCTTCCGACCCATATGAACAGAAGTGAAGCTTTATTTGAAGAAGGCATCCGGTATGCAAAAATGGGAGGCTACATCGACCTTACCGCCAGCAACGATCCCGAATTTTTGGGAGAGGGAGTATGGCGAAGTCAGAACGAGCAAAGGAATCAAACTAGTCATAAAACCCCCAAAACATCCATATCTTATATCATACAATATGGCTCTGAAAGTATGATTCAATGATTCCTGCCTTGGGTTCATCGCACTCGGCGGAGGAATCATTATAAAAGATTGATGTGAGGGGGTTTTTGTGTTGCTTCAATATCACGAGGTGATTAAGTCGTCCACCTCTCTGGATGGCGGGCACAACTCAGGGTTTCAGGAGGTGGACATTTCATACGCCTCGTTGAAACGTACAGATGAAAGAAAATTTTCTACATCCGAAAATTTTCTGCGGATGCGTTATAGAAAAACCGTGTTTCTGCTTGT
>JAQUYZ010000109.1 GCA_028691625.1 Eubacteriales bacterium | reverse complement strand
ACTTGCTGCTCGGCGGAACAAAGATGAGCCGCTTCGGGATTCTGAGGATGCATTATTTGGCGAGAATGAAGCTTATCATACCGACACGAATTATGCAACCGCGCGAGACTTAAATCTAGCCATAGACGGATATGCAAAAAATATTGAAAATACCTCGCATATGGTGATTCTTGCACTTGACAGCGCATCTCCCGGACGGCTTGCAATGACTTATTACAGAGAACTAGAAACATCCGCCTATCTGAAGAATATCAGGCAATGGCAGGAAAGCTGCTGTTGGCGGCAGGAATACCTTGATAAGGATAAAAGGTATCATTATTATGAAGGTATTGATTCAATCAAGGAGATTGCAAAAGCAGTTTATGGTACCGAGAAAGAAAAGATTTTAACTTTGCCTTCAAATAGCGATGGTAAATGCCCGCTGCTCATATCTGTTTTTAATCGGCTGAGACCATGTATCATAGACGGGGCATTCATTCCACCGGATATAGTCAGAACCGCGGTGATGAAAGCGTCTAACCCGTTAGCCTATGAAAAGGAAATTAATTATCTGAGAGTTCTGCACACGGCATGTTCCTTGATTAAAAAATATTATTTGGAAAAGGGAGTGATATTTAATATGAAACTTGATGAACTTTGCACAGACCGGAGTTATCTTTTTGGACGGCTTTTAGCAGTTGCGGAAAAAATAGAGCGCTGCACGTTTGATAAGAGCGAAACTCGCACAACAAATGCGGAGCGGTATATGAGGCAGTTCTTGCAGACGCCTTTCCGGACGTGGATAATCATTCGCAGGAATACACAAATTTATTTAAATCGGTTAAAGCCTGGAAGCAGAGAGTATTACAAAGATCTTTACGGGAAGATTGAAGGGCAATTTGAACCTGGCTGCTTTGAAGCAAAGAAAGCTCTTGATGGGAAGTTCCTGCTTGGTTACGATTCCCAGCGAGAAGTCTTAAAGTTTCGAGAGAAAGATAATATCATTGCTTCAGACGAAGATGAAATTGATACGATTAATGAGGAGGAAGAATAAATGAGCATTTTGCAGAACAAGATTGACTTTGCGGCAATTGTTTCGGTGACGCGGGCGAACATTAACGGCGACCCTCTGAGTGGCAACCGTCCCAGGGAGGACTACAATGGCCATGGGATTTTTTCCGATGTGGCTATTAAACGTAAGATCCGCAACCGATTGCAAGATATGGGTGAAAGAATCTTTGTCCAAACAGACGGAAGGGAAACAGATCAATATCGCAATTTGCGTGATCGAGCTGCCAGTGATGTCCAGCTTGCTGCTGAATTAAAAAAGGGTAAAGATGCGGATACGGATCTTTTTTCTAAAATAGCCTGTGAAAAATGGACTGATGTCAGAGCTTTTGGTCAGGTATTTGCATTCAAAAGGGACAGGAAGAAAGCGAAAGGTGAGGAAGATGAGGCAGGCAGCCAGTTATCTGTTGGTATCCGTGGACCGGTTTCAATACAACAGGCGGTCAGTGTGGACCCTATTGATATCGTTGATATGCAGATTACGAAAAGCGTGAACGCCGAAGGTGGAAAAAAGGGCAGAGCATCTGATACGATGGGGATGAAACACTACGTTAATTTTGGCCTGTATGTGATTCGCGGAAGCATTAACTGTCAGCTTGCGGAAAAAACAGGCTTTTCTGATGAGGATGCCAACAAAATTAAGGAAGCGCTCTGTACACTTTTTGAAAACGATGCATCTTCGGCTCGCCCGGATGGCACCTGTGAGGTTTGCAGAGTTTACTGGTGGAAACATAGTGATAAAACCCCGAAAGAAACATCTGCGATGATTCAGCGCTCTTTGAAAATCATGTCAAAAGTTGAGGAACCTCACAGTTTCGATGATTATGATATTCCGATGCCGGAAAGCGTATGTGTTCCGGAAATCATTGAGTCGAACCATATTTAAAAGTAAAACAGACAATAGCCATTGAATTTCTGGGCCTGTGGGAACAACTCAATAATCCTGATTTTAATTA
Source organism: Eubacteriales bacterium (assembly GCA_028691625.1). Taxonomy (GTDB): domain Bacteria; phylum Bacillota; class Clostridia; order Peptostreptococcales; family Anaerovoracaceae; genus Anoxybacterium. Next base: position 4,314 of record JAQUYZ010000109.1, on the reverse strand, counting down.
CTTCGAATTCGAGGCAATTAAAAATGATTCAGGTAGTAATGCTTTTGTTATGACACCTAAAAAATGGAAATTTATGGAAAAGGGATTGACTGGACTACGAATTCCGATGAAACAAAACCGCTGTGTCATAGCCTGGGCAGGCCATCGCGCAGCGATTTTGTACAATTTGAAAGGAGGCTGTTGATGAAAAATATTTTTGTACATGGTTCCGGCCACAAGTCAGCGAGTTGGAATGAAACAATTTCATATATGGAAAATAATGAAGATATTTTGTGCCCAAATTTATCGTCAATTCTTAACGGAAAAGAAGCTGATTATCATAATCTATATTCTTCATTCAAAGATTATTGTAACAGTAATGACGGGCAAATAAACTTATGTGGTATTTCGTTAGGTGGTATATTGGCATTAAATTATACTTTAGATTTTCCTGATAAAGTAAAATCATTAGTTTTAATCGGTACTCCACACAAAATTCCAAAAGTAATGTTTAGCATTCAAAATATGATTTTTAGATTTTTGCCAAAATCGATGTTTGATAATATGGCATTTAATAAAAAAGACACATTCATATTGGGGAATTCTATGAAAGAATTAGATTTCAGCAGTAACGTCAATGGAATAAAATGTCCTACACTTGTGATTTGCGGAAAAAAAGATAGTGCGAACATTAAATCTGCATATTATCTATCTGAAAATATTCCCGGTGCCAAATTAGAAATCATTGAAAATACAGGGCATGTTGTAAATGAAGAAAATCCGGAAATTTTAGCAAAAATATTAAGCGACTATTATAAGAGTATAAGCGGAACATAAGGCTATTTAGGAACGCTTATACCAGGCACCAAAATATCAGATTGCAGAACGGAAACTAAAATTTGAAGCTGAGGGAAGAGAAGTTGAGAGAAGAGAAGATGGAATTTTCCAGGGAAGAGTTAACGGAAGCCAAAAGGCAGATTGATTCGACGCTGCATAAGTTAACAGAAACGATAAAAACCTTTGAGTCAAAGGAAAATCCAGAAAGGTACAAGTCGCAGATTACACTGGCAAAAAGAAGGGTAGAAGCATTCCATATTGCAAGCTGTTTAATAGAAAAAGAGATGGAAAAGTAAGCATCCTGGCAGCCGGGGCGCTATGGAAACAGTTACAAGGATCGGTTATCTTATCTGCAAAATTTATCCGAAGAAAGTCCATGGCTTTAACCGTGGGCAGATACAATCCGGACGGGACGATAAAGAAAGGCTGCAGAAAATCATGGATACAACCAAAGATCTTTCGGTGGAACCAGAAGAAACTGAAATATCTCTACCGGCAGAAGGCGGCATATACCAGGCAGTCCCACAGGGGACTGGTGAATGAACTGATGAAATTATGAACAAATCGAAGAAACATGTTTTGAAACAGAAAAATATATTGCGGTAAGATAGAAGTTTTTTATGAGTAAAGAAATAATTAAATTAATTACATCTGCAGTTACAATGTGCATTACATATACAGTTGTTAATCATTTAAATCAACGAGATGATACCATAAATACATCAGGACAGGATGATTCGCATTATATTGTAAAAGTACCAGATGCGCTGAAATATGTATACGGTTCAATGTTTATTTTTGGAATCATAATGTTCTCAATATTTTTATTTTTTAAACTAAGAGGAAATCCAACGGTAACAAATGGACATCAAATTATAAAATCCCTGTAAGCAATTTTTACGGAGAAGTCCATTCCTTCAGATGTTCGTCCTTTTTTTGACAGTAAAAATAAACTGGACAAAAACTAATAGATTATGCCACTTTTGAGAAAAAGAAAGTAATTTATGTTATAATCTGAAATCAATAAGGAGGATAATTGATTTTCAGGGCAACATAACATGAGGTATCTGCTTCTTTTCAGGGAATAATCTAAAAAAAGAAAGAGAGGACAAAATGAGATTATGAAGAATGGAATAAAAAAAGCTTTTTTATCAGCAGCAATAACAGTGACAGGTGCAGCAATGACTGTGCAGGCGGCTGTCCCGGATGGCATCTGGAACTATTCAGAAGCATATGATGACGACAATAATGCCATATATGATTTCACAGAAATAGAAGTTATGATTCCAGCAGAGTGGAAAGGATTGTATGGTTTCGATATCTTTGATGATAATATCAGTTTCTATCAGATAAAGTCCAGAGATGCATTTGCCCAGAAAACAGGAGAGTTACAGTCGGGCGGGGAGGTGTTTGAAGTATATTACTGCCAGGATTATTCCTATCAGAACTGGGATTTCGCACAGGTAATCGGAAGCGGGGATGCCGGGATCTATGTGCTTACCAGACCTGGGGATTCTCATGGCTATGAGGCGGATTCATCAATCTTAACGGAGTATCAGACAATGACCACATATGTTGATTGGATTGCAGAGAATGCTGTATTAACCAGTCCCGGAGAAGGAATTGCGGATCCAGATAACATAAAGGAAGCAACAGGCACCGGAACCTCCGGCAATCAGTCAAGTTCTAATGGGTATATCCTGCAGGACAGTTCCGTCCGTGCTTTAGCTGCTTCTGAACTGAATGGGATGAATGCAGATGAGCTTCAAATGGCAATCAATGAAATCTATGCGCGACATGGGCGTAAATTCCTGACAAAAAGCATCCAGGAATATTTTAATTCCAAGTCCTGGTACAATGGGACGACAGCGGCTGCTGATTTCAAGGAAAGTGCCCTCAGTTCAATCGAAGAGAACAATATCGCTATTATGCTTCAGTGCATGTCAACGTCATCAAAATCAGGCGGTAGCAGTGCGTTGAATGGATCAGGAAATACAACTGCATCAGCAGGTGGAACTGTAATGGCTGCAAGTGTGACCGTAAACATACGGAGTAAAGCTTCAACGAACGGAGTAGTCGTTGGGATTGTTCCGCAGGGATATCATGTGACAGTGACCGGGAGCGCAGCGAATGGGTGGATTCCTGTTAATTATAATGGGATTACAGGCTATATCTATCAGGATTATCTGCAGGCAGCGTCCGGTGGCAGTTCAAATGCAGTACAAGCAACTTCCCCAACAGCAACTGCAGGAAGTGAAACTACAGAGACAACAGCAGAGGTAGAGTCAACAGAGACTGCAGAGACATCAGAAGAATGGAATACAGCTTATGTATCTGGAACGGTGATTTCCACTGACAATGAATGGATCCATATTCAAAGCGGCAATGTAACCGGCGATGAAACCATTCATGATTATTGGTATAGCATGAATTTGCTGCCAGGAATGGAAAATACTCTGACACCGGGAAATACGGTCGAGATTGAATATAATACTGCAACAGGTGAAGCAGTCAATATAACTATTTTGTAAAAACAGATAAGTCAGGGAATAATAAAGAAACATCAGTTGGGGTTGTTATTTTACAGCCCCTTTTTTTCGTAAGATTATTCTTTAAAGTTGGGTAGCTAAAGTATAATGTGCAATCCTCATACTTCCTATTGACGTACGCTTTTACGTGCGCTATAATAAAATAAAAAGAGGTGACAACATGATGGCAATAACTGCAACAAAAGCCAGAGAAAATATTTATCAACTCATGCAAGATGTTAATGCGAACTGTTCACCTGTGACTATCACGAACAGTAAAGGAAAAAATGCTGTATTGATCGGAGAGGAAGACTGGAAAGCTATAGAGGAGACTTTATACCTGATGGCTATACCAGGCATGACAGAATCAATCATGGATGGCGGCAATATACCGCTTGAGGGCTGCTTGAGCGAAACCGAGGTGGATTGGTAATGTACCGGATTGTATTTACAAAGCAAGCTGCCAAAGATGCCAAAAATCTAAAGTCATGTGGTTTGGATAAAAAAGCAAAGGAATTAATAGAGATTATGAGAAAAAATCCCTTTGAAAATCCACCATCATATGAAAAGCTGGTAGGAAATTTAGAGGGATATTGTTCACGCCGGATAAACATTCAGCATAGAATTATATTTCAGGTCTTAGAAGAAAAACATATTCATGAAGATATGGAATACCAAGGCTATGTAAAGATAATCCGAATGTGGACGCACTATGAGCGCTAGAAAATTAAATAAGACAAAGAAGAAAGAGGCTGAAGGGACACTTCACATAAGGAAGTGTCCCTTCTGGCATTTATGAGTATTTGTAAAGACGGTTGGATATGATGAATTTGTAGGAAAACTAAATATATCCGAGGAAACTACAATGAAATCATTATATGAACAATTCGGCGGCACTTACCGCAAACAAGGTGATTATTTCATTCCAAATCTTACACTTTCTAAGAGTGAAGAACACAGCATTGGTATT
>JAQUYZ010000108.1 GCA_028691625.1 Eubacteriales bacterium | reverse complement strand
ACAATTACCCCCGCAGAATACATGGGTACAAGACAGCGAACGAAATGGTAGCAGCGTAGGAAAATGTAAAAATTCACCGACATCTAGGTAGAGTAGGAATATAGACTACACAAACATGACTGGTAATAAATGGTGGGCAATTAAACTTGCAATCTTCGGATATAAAAAGATCATATAAATATCATTTGACATAACCTGGCTTGTATGATATTATAAATGACTGTAAGCCGCTCAGAATGGGTTCTTTGAAAAGCCTGGTGCTACCCTGGATGGCGAGACTGGATAGAGGAGGTAAAAGGAATATGTATGCAGTAATCGAAACCGGCGGAAAGCAGTACAGAGTACAGGAAGGTGACGTGATTACCGTTGAAAAGCTAAATGTTTCAGCAGGTGATGACATTACGTTCGACAGAGTATTGTTATTGAATGACGGTGAAAAAGTTCAGGTTGGTGCGCCAATCGTTGAAGCAGCAAAGGTTTTTGGCACAGTAGTTGAAAATGGTAAAGGTGAAAAGGTTATCATCTTCAAATATAAGTCAAAGAAGGACTACAGAAAGAAGCAGGGACACAGACAGCCATATACAATGGTAAAAATTGAAGCATTGTCAGCTGACGGAAAACCCGCTCCCAAGAAAGTAGTTGAAAAACCAAAAGCAGAAGCTGTAATTGCAGAAAAACCTGCAGAAGAGAAAAAGCCTGCAGCGAAAAAGGCTCCCGCAGAGAAAAAGCCAACAGCGAAAAAAGCAGCCGCCGACAAAGCTCCTGCAGAGAAAAAGCCTGCAGTAAAAAAGGCAGCAAAGCCAGCAGCTAAGGATGCCGAATAATCCTTGGCATAATATAGAGCAAAGACAGCACAAGGGAAAAAAGGAGGTGTAGTCTATGGCAAGTAAAAAAGGAGTAGGTAGCTCCAAGAATGGTCGAGATAGTGCAGCGAAACGATTGGGCGTAAAAAGAGGCGATGGTCAGGTTGTAAGTGCAGGCAGTATTTTGGTCAGACAAAGAGGGACTAAATTTCATCCCGGAAATAATGTAGGAATTGGCGGAGACGATACTTTGTTTGCGAAGATCGACGGAGCGGTAAAGTTCGAACGATACGACAAAACAAGAAAGAAAGTTAGCGTTTATCCAAAAGAAGCGTAAGCCAAAATGAGTAAGCCCCTATATTTATATAGGGGCTTTTTAATCTAAACGGCAAAACCACTGTTTTAGCGGAAAGAAAAAGGGGATATAGAATTTGGAGGTGAAAAAATGTTTGTAGACAGAGCTAAAATATCTATCCAATCCGGAAAGGGCGGGGACGGCTGTGTGTCGTTCCGAAGAGAACCATTTGTACCGGAGGGAGGCCCGAACGGGGGAGATGGCGGAAAAGGGGGAGATGTCATCTTTCTGGCCGACACGAATCTTCGCACATTGATGGATTTTCGTTATAAAAGAAAATACGAAGCAGAAAACGGCCAAAACGGCATGAAATACAATCGGTTTGGAAAACAGGGAGAAAACCTGGTCATAAAAGTTCCGCCGGGTACCGTAGTGATCGATGAAGAAACCGGTCTTGTCATGAAGGATCTGGTCCATGGCGGCGACAGTTTTGTGGCAGCAAGAGGCGGAAAAGGCGGAAAAGGGAATGTAAATTTTAAAACATCTACCAGACAAGCTCCTAATTTTGCGGAAGCCGGCGGCTTTGCCCAGTCAAGAAATGTAGTATTGGAGTTGAAGCTCATTGCCGATGTCGGATTGATCGGTTTTCCGAATGTCGGTAAGTCAACACTCCTAGCAATCAGCACCAGCGCAAATCCGAAAATTGCAAACTATCATTTTACAACGATTACCCCGAATCTCGGTGTGGTGGAGATCTTTGATACCAGCTTTGTCATGGCGGACATTCCCGGGCTGATTGAGGGGGCTTCCGCAGGAGCCGGGCTTGGTCTTGATTTCCTCAAGCATATCGAACGCACAAAGCTGCTGATTCATGTGGTGGACGTCTCCGGTTCGGAAGGGCGGGATCCCATTGAAGATTTTGATAAAATCAATAAAGAACTGTCATCCTTTGGTGAGAAACTCATAAAAAAACCTCAGCTGGTAGCTGCCAATAAAATGGACATGCTGGATGAGGAGAATGAAAAGTATCTGGCGTTCAAAACCTATGTGGAAGAGAAAGGCTATCAGGTATTTCCGATTTCCGCACCGATCAATCAGGGCGTGAAGGAACTCCTCGGCACGGCTGCAGCGGAGCTTCACAGACTGGAACAAGAGCCCCAGGAGGAAGAGATTTACGAATTCTTTGACTTTGATAAGGATAAGGAAGACCCGGATTACAGAGAGATCTACGCTTCCAGATCAGGTGGCGGGTATGCGCTTGAGGGCAAACAGCTGAGAAAAATATTCAACTCAACCAACTTTAATGATCTCGGCTCCTTGCGCTACCTGTATAAATATATCGAAAAGAACGGAGCGATCGATAAGCTGAAGGAAATGGGTCTAAGCGAGGGTGATACCATCCGCGTCTTTGATTATGAATTTGAATATATCGATGAATAAAAAGTGCCGGCTCAATTCAATGAGCCGGCTTGTTTATGGGATGTTTTTATAAGTCTACCTTATAGGATACAACTTTTCCGATGTAATCGATATCCTCAAAACTGTCAATAATATAGATCTGGAACGTTTTATCCTCAGGAATCAGAAGAATCCTGTCGTTGGAAAAAAATATTCTTCTTAAAGTTGCCTGCTTTCGATTATTTGGATAGAATGCAATCACATCGCGTTCTTTTAATAATTCCAGCTTCGTCGGCAGAATATAAATATAGGAATGGATCGGAATCGTCGGGTTCATTGAGGTATCGCCCAGGAAAAAGTTGATCATGTCGCCCTGTGCCTGCACCTTGGAAACACCTCCGCTGGATAAGGTGATTTCTCGAATCAGATCGGATGAGGTCAGAGTATTCTCTGTGCCGATGTATCTTGATGACATCTCCAGTGTGGACAGGATATCCATGTTGCGAAGGTAATCAATTGATTCCTGTGACATTGTATTATTTTCTGACTTGCAGAGAGATTCCAACATGATTCTGTTCAGCTGAGAGGATGCCAGCATATATTCTCTGATCACTTCCGGTGCTTTTTCCATATAGCCTTGAAAGACGAGCTGCGATTGGTTCTTGCTGTTGCAGACCTTCGCCAATGCCAGAGACACCTCGGGAGAAGGAGGGGGAAGCTTGCCGTTTTTCAGCTGTGATATGTAAGACGGAGTAATACTGATATCAAATTGTGTGCATAGCTTTGAGATCTGTCTCAGAGACAATTCGCTTTCCGATATGATAACGTCCAGCATTTCTGCATAGCTCATGATTCAAACACTTCCTTTACTGATTCGCACATAAATCTAAAAGACGGCGAACGGATGACCAACTGCTAAATAATCTGTGAATATGCTGTTGAATATTAACTTAACTATAACAATTAGTAATTATAATGTCAATTATTATCAGAAAATGTGATATAATAATTTAAAATCAATTTCAGGGAGAAGCTTATGTCAAATAATCATCCGTCAAGAGAAGAGTGCCTGGCATTGTTAAAGAATTATGGGACTCCGGAGCACGTAATCCGCCATTGCATCAAGGTTACAGACACCGCGCTGAAAATCGGTCAGGCGCTGAACGATAAGGGCTGTGCGCTTGATCTGGATCTGATCCGGGGGGCAGGGCTCATACATGATATTGCCAGGGTCGAAGACAAGCATTGGGAAGTCGGCGCGAAAATTGCGTCTGAACTGGGGTATCAGAAGGAAGCTGAGATCATCAGGATTCATATGTTTTATAATTGTAATCCCAATGAGACAGAAATCAATGAGACCGACGTCATCTGTCTTTCCGATCGGATGGTGAAGGAGGATCACTATGTGGGCCTGGACAAAAGGATGCAATATATACTTGACAAATTCAAGGGGAACCAGGAAGCCGTGGAACGCATCAGTGAAAGGATTAAAGATAATAAAGCAATGATCCGAAGGATTGAAAAGAGGATCGGCACCTCCATCGATTCCCTGATATCGAAGTAATATTTTAACCTCCTCGTTAATATGCTTAATTGAGCAGAGACAAGGAGGTTTTTTTTATGTATCGAAGCAGAAGAATGATGAGAAAAAGGAGAAATTACGGGGCCACGATCATAAAGCAGCTGTTGGTCTGCATTATTATTGTGCTTTTAGTCATTGTGATTAAAAAAATGGACATAGCGATCGTGAATCAGGGGCTTGAACAGATTCAGGCAAGATTGGACCGCGATTACAGAGTTGCTGAAATTTTTCAATCTGCAAAAGAGCTTGCCGGCAAGGTGAAAGAGATACCCGAATCCGTTGCCTCCGCATTTCAGAAAAGCGGATCCAGGCTTGCTTTTTCTCCGCCTGCTGATGAGGCTGCAATCATATCTACCTTTGGCGAAAAAAACGGTTATTTCGAGAATGAACAGAGCGGCTTTGAGCGAGGTTTGAAATTTCAATCCGATCAGGAGTTGCAGGTCTTTTCGGTGGGAGGCGGTATCGTTTCCGAAATTGGCGAGAGCAGCCAGTATGGTAACTTTATTAAAATCGTTCATGGGGATGATATCGTCTCGATTTACGGCGGGTGCAGCCAAATCTATGTGGAATCGCTGGAGAAAGTAAAAAAGGGTCAGTTGATCGCCTCAATCAGGCCGGAAAACAACGGTCATCTAAGCTTTGAACTATGGGCCGAGGATGAAATTGTAAATCCGGCAGAATATATTGAATTTTAACACTTGCGATGATTGAATTTCAGATTTTTCATACGAAGATTGAATTGCATTTTTCCTTATTTCTGCTGATGCTTTTCATTGTGCTGTCCGGAAATGCTGTTTTTGCTGCTGCCTCAGTACTGTTTTCCTTTTGCCACGAATTGGTCCACAGGGTAACCGCATTAAGATTGGGTTATACGCCGGAGAAAATTTCCTTCGGCCTTTTTGGCGGTGTCCTGCATATCAGAGAAGGCGTTGTCAAGCCGCGCGACGAGCTGCTCATACACCTTTCCGGGCCATTCTTTAACATCCTAATGGCTTTTTTACTGTATGGTTTCTATCTCTATTTTTATTTACCGGCACTAGTGCCGTTGATTCTCGCCAATGCAGTTCTGGCCCTCTATAATTTAATGCCTTTTTATCCCCTTGACGGAGGTAAAATCACAGATCTTTATTTGGCAGTCTTTCTCGGTTACGGCAGATCACAAAAAATTTCCCGGTTTTTTTCTATGTTATTTGCAGTTTTCCTTTTCTTTTTAGGCATTTACTTGGTACAATATAATGTATTGAACCTTCTCCTGTGCGCTTTGGCAGTCAATCTGTATGTTGCGCGAAAACAGGACAACGGTTTTGTTTTCTATAAAATCACAAGAAATATCGAGGAAGGTAAGAAAAAAGGCACTCCCAGGATTCTGGTCTGCAAGGAAAACATGAAGGCAGTAAAAATCATCGAGCAATACAAACCATTGGATAGCATCCTGTTCACCATCGTCAACGACAAGGGAAAATATAAGGGCCAGCTGTCGGAGACCGAGTTGTTGAGCGGCATCTACTATTGCGGCATCTATGCGGACTTCAGAAAGCTGTTGGATTACAAGCGCCAGGAATAATAGATCAGAAAAAGATCATAACAGTAATAGAAAGGGCCCTTTTGACCTCGAAAAGAAACGGAGAGAATCAATGACAATCACACAAGAGCTGGACAAGTTATAAATGCGTGTTGAGAAACCTGCCAGATATACGGGCGGAGAATGGAATATGACAAAAAAAGATCTTTCTCAAATCAAGACAAGATTTGGTTTTGCCTTTCCCGATACCTACGAAATCGGCATGTCCTATTTAGGGCTGCAGATCATCTATCATCTTCTGAATCGAATGGACACAGTCTACTGTGAACGAGTTTTGGCGCCTGCGCCGGACATGGAAGCTCTGATGAGAAAGGAGGGGCTTCCTTTATTCACGCTGGAAACGAAATCACCTGTAAAAGACCTTGATATTCTGGGCTTTACCCTGCAATATGAACTGTCCTTCAGCAATATCATCAATATGCTGGATCTGGGCAGTATCCCATATAAAAGTGTCGACCGGGATGAACACGATCCTTTTATCGCAGCAGGCGGTCCTTGCGCTTTCAACCCGGAACCCCTTGCGGATATTGTTGATTTCTTTATGATCGGTGATGGAGAAGAGGTACTCCTTGAAGTCTGTGAGGCTCACAGCCGCTGGAAGGAATCCGGTCTTGCAAAAGAAGCCTTCTTACAGTTGCTTACTGAAATCAAAGGGGTGTATG
>JAQUYZ010000107.1:1109-6341 GCA_028691625.1 Eubacteriales bacterium | reverse complement strand
AAATCCGTTAAATTAAAAAAGTTTTGTAAACAAGTGAAAAACCTGATTACAAAACATATTATACGAGGAGCAGAAATATGAAATCAAAAATTCCCGTAATAATTCTTTGCATGGTTACCCTTCTTTGTCTGGGTCTCATATATGGGTATTCCATTTTCGTAAAGCCGTTGGAGGCAGAATTTGGGTGGGTTCGTGCTGAAACGTCCCTGACATTTACCATATCCATGATCACTATGTGCTTAGGCATCCTGTCCGGAGGCCGTTTCAACAATATGAAAGATAAGCCATTCATTACGCTGATTGCCGGTGCAGCTCTCATCGCAGCCGGCTTCCTGATGGCGAGCAAGACACAGACGATTCTCACGTTCTACATCGCATACGGTGTTGGCGTTGGATTCGGCGTTGGTCTCGCATACTCTCAGCTGATTTCAGTTGGGATCAGGCTGATTCCCGGCAAGCAAGGTATGCTGTCCGGTATTCTGATGATGTGTTTTGGCCTTGGAGCCCTCGTTTTAGGTTCCATCTGCAATACATTGATCGCTGCCATCGGCTGGCGTCAGACTTTCTGGTTCTTGGGGATTATTTTCGGTGGTCTTCTGGTGATTATGGGTTTATGTCTTCAGCTGACCTGCAAGAACAAAGAAAAAACAGCTCAAATAATGCCGGATCAAGTGGGTGATTTTACATCAACACAAATGTTGGCTTCTGCTGATTTTAAGTTTTTTTACCTCTGGCTGATCACGCTGTCGGCTGCGGGCCTGGCCCTGATGGGCCATATTGCCCCATGCGCCATGCAGATTGGTGCAACATCCTCGTCTGCAGCTTTCTTTGCCGGATTGACTTCCGCTTCCAACGGCATCGGCCGGCTTTTATTTGGTACGGCATATGATAAGTTCGGTGTAAAGCGGACTGTCAATTATATCTCTGTTCTCTTTGTCGCGGCCGCTGTCATCGCAGCCATCGCCGTTTCCCTTGCCAGTATCCCTCTTCTGGGGATAGGTTGTGTGCTGGTGGGGATGAGTTTTGGCGCTTCCCCCACCTCCAGTTCCGCTCTCGCAATCCGGTTTTACGGTCCCAGGTTCTTTTCAAGTAATTTCGGCTTCATCACGACGCACCTGATCCTGGCAGCTTTTTTGGGACCGTACCTTGCAGGTATGCTATATACCTCCTCGGGTACCTACGTTACAACATTCTACTGTGTGATTGGTTTCTCCGTGGCCTCAGTGATCCTTGCCAGGCTCATGCTTGGTTTCGCCAAAAGAAGAATGCCGGTTTTATAGGGGGAGAAGTATGGAACCGTTTGGTAAAGAATCCAGACAAATCTATATTGAAAGAATCAATGCGGTGCAGGACTTCATAGAAAACCATCTGGACGAAGAAATCAATACTCAGAAGCTTGCCAGGATTGCTTCCTTTTCCGAGTATCATTTTCAAAGAATTTTCAGGCAGTTTACATCTGAAAGCTTATACAGCTTTATTAAAAGACTGCGCCTTGAAAAAGCGATTTTTCTTCTTAGAAGCAACAGGAAGCTGACAGTACAAGAAATTGCGCTTTCGGTCGGCTTCTCAAATCAGGCATCCTTTGCGAAAGCTTTAAAAGAAAGGTACCGTATGAGTGCAAGCCGGATCCGGAAAATCAGCAGTCCGGAAATGAATCAAATGATTCATAATAATCGCACGAATGGAAAAGTATTCCCGAATGATATCGATTACAATGAACCTATTGAACTCACGATTCGATCTGTGGAGCCGATAAAAGTACTCTACACCAGATATACCGGCGCATATAAAGGAAATTCGGATTTATTCTCAAAGCTTTTTACCAAGCTGTATCGTTTTGCGGACAAAAATAAAATGGTAGATCAGGAGACAAAGTGGTTCGTCGTATATCATGATTACAGTGATTTGACAGCGGAGGAAAAGCTGCGCTTGAGTGTATGCATGACGATCAAAAATGATGTGGCAAGCCAGGGTGAGTTTGGTTGTATGGAGCTTGCGGGCGGGAAATATGCCGTTGGCAGATTTCTGCTTGGGCCGGAGGAATATCAGAGCGCATGGAATTACATGATATCTGAATGGCTTCCGGATAGCGGTTATTTGCCCGATGACAGATTTTGCTTTGAATATTACCCGCCGCAAGGAAAAGAAGATGGTGCAAGGAGGGTTGTAGAAATATTCATACCGATAGCTCCTCTATAGGGAAGGTGGATATCCGCCTCTCCCTGGTGGGGGAACCTGAGAAAGCACAGAGAAAAGCCGAATGCAAACTGGATGAAGGGAGAGGTTCTGGCTTTGGCGGAGGAGAAGAAAATCTATTCTATATATCATGGATGAGCCTTCAAAGGGTCTGCATCCAAAGGATTTTCAATTCTTGATGAAAGCCATTCAGGACTTGAATATTTAAGTTTCGCAATTCCGATGCATTTTATGCCGGATATCTATGTTCTTGATTTGGAGATTGGTGAAGTAAAGGAATTTTTCAAAAGAGAAGAAGATATCGACCGAATATTGGATATGCTCTGTAAGGTCGGGCTCTATTATATCAAATTCGGACAAAGTGCAGCCACCTTATCCGGAGGTGAGGCGCAGAGAATCAAGCTGGCAAAAGAGCTTTGCGACGGCAAAACAGAAGGAACGATGTATCTTCTGGATGAGCTCTCAGATTATATCATTGAGATGGGACCGGAAGGCGGAGAGCGTGGCGGCTATGTGCTAAAAGAAGGCTGGCTGAAGTAAAGGAGAAGAGGCTTTACTGCAACCGTTATAGAGTCTTTTTATTTCAATTTATTCTTCTTTTCGATATATTCCATCAACTTGAGATTCGTCCTTCTATATCTGAAGTAATCCAGAATATTTGCAGAAACAATGACTACGAATGCAATGAAAAGAACGATCCTTAAATCATTGAAGGCAAAATTTTCAATTCCGTAAAAATAGAATGACAATATGACTGCTAAAGTGATAAACAGAGCAGCCAGGTTGTTGATTATAAAATACGTGCTTGGTTTCGCAATCTGAATCGGAAGCAGCGCCATCACATAAACAATGGCCGTACCGACAAAAAATCCGATTATACCACTGATTAAGACACAGATAACCAGTGATTTCAAATCCGGCACCGGATTCAGAGCCATCTGAGCGAACAGACCGATCAGTGCACCAATCACGAATGAAGATAAAATATCCTTGATATCGATTCGTTCCAACATATTTACTCCTTATAGATTCAAGGTTTTTCTTAATGCCTTTGCATAAAACCTTGAAACTTCCAACTCCTGGTTATTTTTTAAAACCACCACCAGCCGCCCGTTGAACCAGGGTATGATTTCCTTTACATTTATTAAATTGACAAGCTGAGATTTATTGATACGGATGATGCCTTGAGCACTTAAGAATTCCTCATAGTATTGCAGGGTGTTCTTCAGATAATAGAGTTCTTTTCCTGAATCACATACGATTTCGGAGCCGCGTGCATCAATATGATAGATCTCCTGAATCGGAATCAAACGATATCTGTTGTTTGAAAACCCCGTAATCGTATCCGGACCGCCTTGTTTTAATTCGCAGTCTTTATTCAACAGTTCGATCGCTTCCATATAATCGATGGGATCAAAAATGACAGCCAGCTTTTCGGGGGGAATCTCAAACCCGCGCTCAACTAAGACGATTTTTGCATCATCTGAGAGATTGATTCCCGATTTAGCAAGAACCCGATTTATTTTTTCTTTTATTTGCTCAGAACAAAATAATTGAATATCCATTTGCACCAGTCTGTGTTATTCTTTCAACAGATCCACAATCATCAACGTATTGGCAAGGAAAGGGACGCTCTCCTCCATAAAATTGATCGAACCAAAATTAGCGATGATATGAATTTCATTTGTTGGTTCATACATCATAAATGTGGAGCTATCACCTACGCCGCCGTAGATATTCGGCAAGTCTTTCAGAAAAAATGAGAATTCTCCGAAACGAAACTCCATCATTCCAAGCCCATAGTAAACACCGTTGATATAGTTCTTATTGAAATCCGCCATCTGCTTCAATGTATCAATTCCAACCAGTTTTCCTTCATGAAGCGCTTTGCTGAACTTTAACAGGTCCGCCATCGTTGTCACCAAGCCGCCTCCCGACCAGTCAAAGCTTAACGCGTTGGTATCCGATACATCAATCCCATTGACATACACTTCTAGTATATCATATTTTTGAGAATGATTTGGTTTTGATTGAAAGATCAGATACGTGTCATTCATCCCAAGCGGGTCGAGAATTCTCTCTTGCAGCACCTCATCGAATTGCTGCCCGGTAACCGCTTCTATCAGAAAACCAAGCAGGAGGTACCCTGTATCAGAATAATGAAATACCTCTCCGGGCTTTGCGATTGCCTTTTGGTTTTCTCTGGTAAAGGAAACCAACTCAAGAGGAGTCCACAGCTTATCCGGTTGATTAATCATAATCTCAAGCATCGTGTCACCTTGGGATACAGGGTCTTCATAATAGTCACCGATACCCGACATATGGCCGAGCAATTGCCTGATCGTTACCTGGTTTTTGTAATCCACGCCATCGTACACGAACATACCTTCAAGCAGACTCTCATCAAGATGATCTGAGATGAAATCATCATAACGAATCACACCCTCTTCGCAAAGCATGCCGATCAGAGCAGCTGTGAATGTCTTTCCGATACTGGCTGAATAATACGGATGATCCACTGTCACCGGCTCAGCCAAATCCTTGCCCGTATGACCTGCCGCATACGTTTCGTTCAGGTGCAGCTCATCTGAATAGATTGTCAGAAGGGCACTGGAAATATCAGTATGCTCGTTAACCATATTTGTAAGTTCTCTATCAATCTTACCATTCATTTCATCTTTTGATAAGGGTCCGTTTGCTATAGAAAGCACAATAAAGCCTATCATCATGATGAATACGAATGCGATCAAAATGAAGGCTCTCTTCTTTCTCTGTTTCATAATCTACCTCCTCGTTTCATTGATATCGGATGCAGTCATTCTATTTTATTAAATCATATTTGTACTGGAAAACGGATAAGCGGTCGAAAAAAGAGCATAAGAGGCGGTATTGATTACACGGACGGAATGCGATATACTCACTTTGGGAGTTTCTATTGCAAATGGAAGGGAACAGCCAAAGTTGGAAGAGGTGTGGAATTGTGGAATCATTAAACAGCTATATTCGCGAATATAAGGCCCAATTGAACAAGGGGCG
>JAQUYZ010000107.1:0-1099 GCA_028691625.1 Eubacteriales bacterium | reverse complement strand
AAAGGCATTATGACATTCATGTCGGGCTTGGGTGCATATCTGGAAAGGAAGTATCCAGACCATTCCGTCAGCGCTTTATATTATGGTTATATGGATATGAGATATTTCGCTTTTACACCTGCGGATCTAAGAGATAAGAAACTGAAAATTGCCATCGTGTATTTGCACGAACAAGGCAGATTTGAAGTTTGGCTCGGTGCAGGCAACAGAAAGATTCAGGCTGAATATATCAGCCGATTGAGCGGGAAAGATACAGGGAAATATAAACTGTCTGAAATACACCCGGGCGTTGATTCCATTATTGAATCGACTCTGGTCGAGGAGCCTGACTTTGATAAGCATGAAGAACTAAAAAAACAGATTGAAATGAGGACGATTGAGTTTACAAATAACATCAGAGATCTGCTGTAAGGGAGGCTTAAAGAGCTAATCCGGATTCGTCGGCCGTAACGATTGGAGGTAAGGTTATGAATAGAAAAATAATTCTCGATTATTTGTCAGATCTGGAAAACCATAATGAGCGTGAATGGTATCATGGACATAAAGATTACTATAGTAAAGCGAATCGCGAATTTGAGGATTTAATCCAATCTCTCATTTTTGAAATCGGTAAAACAGACAGCAGTATACTTCATAACGTACCGAAAGATTTAACATTCAAGGTGGTTCGGGATACGAGATTCAGCCTGGACAAATCCCCGTACAATCCGGCTTTTAGAGCCCATATTTCATCGAAAGGGAAATTACCGATCCCAGTCGGTTATTTCATTTTCATGAAGCCAAAGGGAAGATCTTTTTTAGGAGGCGGTTTATTTGCTGATATGTTTAAGGATGCCACGGCAATGATCAGAGACCATATAGCAGAAAATGGTGATGAATGGGAACGCATCATAACCGAGCCAATCTTTTTCCGGTATTTTTCTGTAAAAGGGGAATCGTTGAAAAATGTTCCGCGCGGGTATGATCCGGAACATCCTCAGGCTCAATATTTAAAAAATAAAAACTGGTATCTGGAGTACCCGATTACAGATGAAGAGGTTGTCGATGAAAAATTTGTGCAATGGTCAGCTGAAGTATTTGCAGCGATGCAACCATTCAA
>JAQUYZ010000106.1 GCA_028691625.1 Eubacteriales bacterium | reverse complement strand
CGTCAGGAAGAATGTGGTTCTCCAGCCCACAGACTGTGCGAGAGCTACAACGATCAGTGGTCCCGCCAGGCTCGAGATCAGACCTACGGAGGTGGTACCCATGATACCCATGTTGAATCCGCGGCGTGACGGACTGGACTGTGCCAGCAGGAAGCTCATATTCAGCGGATAGATCGGTCCCTCAAACACACCCATGACAAGACGGATGACCAGCAAGGAGACAAAGCCGGCTGCAAATCCCGTGGAAAGGGAGCAGACAGAAAACATTACGATAAAGAATGCAAGCATCTTCTTCTTGTTTTCCTTCAAGTCAGACCAGAAGGAGGCAAGGAAGCCGACACCGGCCCAGGTAAATGCGAATGCCGACATGACCAAACCAAACTGAGCCGCATCCATGCCAAGGTCAGGCAGGATGAACGGAGCCAAATTCGGAAGCGCAAAGCGGTCAAACATTACAAACCCGAAGGCGAGAGCTACGACGAGAACCATTATATTCTCGTAACCTTTTTTTACTGTCATGAATTAAATCTCCTTTCGTTAATACACGTAATTGGGTAAAGCTCTTTGTTTTTTCTTTTTAATAATGCCTCACAGATTAGTCGGTTCTGCATAAATAAATTAGTAATGTATGATTATTCCAGCCGGTTGTTATATTGGAAGCGCCGGCATGTTATGAACAGAATATCCCGGAAGGGAAAATGGATGCCTTTCCCCTCCGGATCAGTTTAGAATCAGCCCCAGTTGCTGCCCGCACTTGATGCTGCAGCTCCGTTGGGGTCTACGACGCAGGCTCCGCCGTCGAGTGTCAGGGTTGCTCCGGTCATGAAGGAGGATTCGTCGCTGGCGAGGAATACAGCCGCACCCGCAATTTCAGCAGGCTCTGCTGCTCTTGGCAGCGGACAGAATTTGGTGAGGACTTTCAGTGCGCCTTCTGTGTCGGTGCCGATGGCCTCTCCAAGCCCCTTCATTGAATTTCTCAGCATTTCGGTTCCTACAGCACCGGGAGCAATGATGTTGCAACGGATATTGTATTTTCCGAAATCCAGTGCTGTTGACTGTGTCAGTCCGATCAACCCTGATTTTGCTGCGATATATGCAGGCATTGCCGGAATGCACCTCAGGGCTGCAAGTGATGCGATATTGATGATTGAGCCTCCGCCGTTATCGATCATATGGGGTATTGCGACTTTCATCATGATAAAGGGACCGGTAAGATTGATATCGATGACCTTCTGCCATGTTTCCATAGGCATCTCCGTAATGAGACCGGCAGGATCGATTCCGGCATTATTCACCAGAATGTCGATTTTACCACCAAACTTTACAGTGGCATCCACCATTGCCGTTGCTCCGTCAAGAGTGGAAACGTCGCCCTGGAAAACCAGGATTTTATCCTTCGGCAGACCTTCTGCTACTTTGTCTAGCAGTTCTTTTCTGCGGCCGGTAATTACAACTTTTGCACCTTCTGCAACATACGCCTTGGCAAATGCAGCACCAAGTCCTGTGCCGCCGCCAGTGATCAACGCAACTTTATTTTTTAATCGTTCGCCCATTCTTCATTCCCTCCATAGTGTTCAAAGCCTCAAGCCTCTGCTTCCCCGGAAAGGGTCGCCTTACTTGAAGGCTGCAAGATAAATATTTGTAACTTCCTCTTCCGTCGGTTTCTGAGGATTCTGCGTGATCGGATTGTCAAGCATCGCGCGCTCTACCATTCCCGGAATCTTATCCTTTGTTGCCCCCGCATCATCGAGATACTTCGGAGCATTTACGTCGGCAGCCAGTTGCTTCACCATATCCAGGGCCATTTGGGCTGCTTCACTTGTGCTCTTGCCTTTGATGTCTCCGCCCATCGCCTGCGCGATATCCGCAAACTTGTCTTCGGCAACCTTAAGATTATATTCCATTACATGGGGCAGCAGGATCGCATTTGCCATTCCGTGGGGCATATCAAAGAATGCACTCAGCTGATGCGCCATCGCGTGGCATACGCCCAATCCGCCAAGGCTGAATGCAGTGCCTGCCATCATTGAGGCAACCAGCATCGCTTCACGAGCCTTTACGTCTTTTCCGTCAGATACGGCTTTTCTCAGGTTTTTCGAGATCATCCGGATCCCTTCAAGCGCCAGACCCTGTGCGGGTGGGAAGTCTGCGTTGGATGTGTAGCATTCGATGCAGTGAGTCAATGCGTCGATACCTGTATTGGCAGTCAGACCCGGCGGCATGGATACAGTCGCCTGGGGATCCAGGACAGCGATATCCGGGATCAGAAGCGGACTCAGAACTCCGAACTTTGTCTGGCGCTCTACGTCTGTAAGAACGCCTACCATAGTAACTTCCGTGCCTGTCCCTGCAGTGGTGGGGATGGCGATCAAAGGCAGCAGGATCGGCTTGATCTTCATGATTCCGCCGATTGCGATATCATAATCCTTTGCTTTTCCTCCATGAGTGTAGACTACATTGGCGACCTTTCCCGCGTCGATGGGGCTTCCGCCGCCTACGCAGATCAGAACGTCAGGTTTGATCTCTCTCATGTATTCCGCAGCTTCTTCCACCACAGCTACCACCGGGTTTGCCTGAATTTTTGAAAAGATATGTACTTCAATTCCATTCTTCTTCAGATCCTCGGCAAGATCAAGAACGAGAGGTGTCTTGCTCATAAACGAATCCGTGAATATGATTGCATGTTCTTTGCCCAGATCTTTGACAAGCTCGGGAACGTCCTTAACGGCACCGTCCCTGCTATGTACTCTTCTTGGCCAACAATCAAATGTCATTACCGGCATATTAACCTCCTTTCAGCATTCCTGTCTGTTTTCCTATCTGCAAGCCAGATAGCAGGCAGGAGCATACAGAACTATTACAATTTTGAAATGTATGATTGATTAAGCGCTGATCTTCTGTTTTCTTGCTAAAACGGCAGGTGCGCTTTCTTTATAGAACAATGCTACGATGACAGTAACTGCCATTGATGCTCCACAGCACCAGAGCGCTGTTTCCAACCCGTATAAGTCGGCGATTCTGCCGATAACAACGGCTCCGCCGGTTGCACCGATCAATTCACCGGTAAGCTGATTGGAACCGATGATGGTGGATACGTATCTCTTGTCTCCGGACTCCGCAGGGATAGTGGACTGCATCAGTGCGCATACGCCAACTCCGCCCCATCCGAAAAATGCAATTACACAGAGAACCGGAACGCTGGCGGGAGCCATTATGATTCCAACCGAAGCAAATACGCCCATGATCGCTGCTATGATTACAAGAGGTTTTCGTCCGAATTTGTCTGAAAGTCCCGGAATAACCAGTCCCCATACGATTGCGCCTACTCCGAAAGCGCTCATAACGTAGCTCATGTTGGAAGGATCCAACCCTTTTACCGTGATCAGATAGTTCGGAGTAAAGGTAAGCATACAGATATACCAGCAAAGCAGGAATACGGTTCCGATGATCGAAAGAACAATGTTTCTGTGTCCCAGGATCTGGAGATAATTCAGCTTTTCGCCAACCTCCTCTTTGTTTGATTCCGTTTTGTTTGATTCCGTTTTGTTTGATTCCGTTGTACTGATTCCCGTTTCAGGATTCACCAAAAGCTTGGCGATCATGAGAGCGATAATAATACCGGGGACAATGGTGATGGCAAATGTCCATCTCCAGCCGATGGACTGGGCAAGCGCAACCTGAATGATCGGGCCGAGCATGGTCGAAACAAGACCTACTGCTGCAACCTGCATCATTCCCATGTTGAAACCTCTTCTGCTCGGCGTCGACTGCGGGATGATAAAACTCTGAGAAACCGGCATAACAGGACCTTCACAGGCTCCCATGACAAGACGTATCACGATAAGCATCGCAAAGCTCGAGGCAAAGCCTGTCAACATCGAGCAGATGGAGAACAGCATTACGATCGAGGCGAGGAGCACCTTCCTGGAACCTTTTCTGTCTGCGAGATAGCTTCCGAAAAGGCCTATGATTGCCCAGGAAAAAGCAAATACCGACATGGACAACCCAAGCTGGGTATTGTTCATGCCTAAATCCGGCATAATAAAAGATGCAAGATTTGCAATGGCAAACCGGTCAAACATAACAAAGCCGAATGCCAGGGACAGGGTCAAAACCATCTTATTCTCATAAGACCAGAAACCTTTTTTTTCTTTCATGGATGAAACCACCTTTCATATATAGGACTTCAATTCCGGCAGAGGCGGGTATTATCTTTCTTCTCCTTCTTCCTGATCGGAGTAGTACCATTCCAATCCGCCCTTAAACACTTGTGCATTCATTTCATTGCTTTTTCCATTGATCACTGCTTCAGGGAATCGTTTCTCCATGTTATAGTAGAAGCTGGCAACATCGTTGGTATTCGCAATTTCTTCTTCTGTCGCATCGATGTAGTCTCTCATGAACTGGAACGAAGATGCGTTGAATTCCATGCCGGGCTTCGCATGTCCGGGAATAACCACATCTGCATTATAAGCTTCGAACCGATCCATTTCCGCTCTCCATTTTGCGCGGCCTTTGGCGCTGACTTCACAGGTAAACGCATGTGCTTCGTTGAAGAGTACGTCACTTCCGTAAAGTGTCTTGATAGAGGGTATGTACATCATGGTGTTGTATTTTAAATCACCCCAAACCTTTTTGATGATCTCGATCTTTTCGCCTTCAATCTCGATATAGTCATCTTCGAAGGGGATCAGGTTCAGTGGCTTATGCGGGCAGTTATTCTTTCCGATAACAGTTTCCCAATGTTCCAGCTTTCCAAAGAGCTCAACATCAATCGTTTTAATATCCTCCGGCAGGGCATAAATCTTGCAATCCGGGAATGCATCCTGATAGACTTCAGATCCAAAATAATGATCCGGATGAGCGTGTGAAATAAATGCTTTCGTCAGTGTTCTGCCCGTTTCCAATATTTCTGCAACTACCCTGTGTGCATTGGACAATGTCCACTGCATATCCAGCAGTACCGCTTCCTTTTTCCCCAAAACGATTACCGATGCAACTGCAAACCCATCATCATCGCTAATGCAAGTAATTGTTTCAAGTTTGCCCGGTCCATGACTGTTTCTTCTAACTTCCATTTTAAAATCCTCCTAACGTTGATATAGTTCATTCGGTCAATTTTTAACTGGCGCAATCCACCTCCATTCCTACTATTTTTTTACATAATCGATTCATTGAATTAATTCAATTTTATACCAAAATCTACGGATGTCAATATAATTTTTATGTTTTTCCGGTATTTTTTCTGACTGTTTTCGAATTTTGATAAGCCGAAAAAAATCGTCCCAAGCGGGACGCCTGCCGAGTACGAAAAAAAGAGGGGAGCCTCTCTCTGATTTCATAGGAAATCATATTGAGACACCCTCTGAAGGATGGTCCTGATGATCAATATCAATTTTACATATTTATATATCAATTATATAATTATAAAGGGGTTGTTGCAACGTCGTTTTGCATACTATGACAAAATTCGACTATTGCTGTGCTCGGCTGTTCCCGGCAAAATATCAATGATCTTATCCGCCGTCGAAAACTGTATCCCATTAAAGCAACCCCAAAGAAAACGCTCTTTTTACATTGATTAATGCATATTGATACAATCCCTGAGCAAAATTATCACCGATGGATAGAGCTGTATACAGAAGTTTTTCGAAGGTTTGCATCGCTGCAACATAATCTTTTCTTTGAAATTCATAACTCTCTTCTAATAAAAACCCGTTAAATGCATAAAAAAGCTCTTTCCATATCGTTTCATCCCAATATGGATTGATACTGCTGAGGTATGTTGCCTGTCTGTCAGCATATTGATTTAACTCATTCATTTGAGTTTCAATACTAGTTTGATCACCGGTGAGGATTGCATCAACCATTTGCTCGAGCCTAATCGCGTAGATGGAAGATAAATTTAATAGCTCATCAGCTATTTCAGTTCCCAAAACGAGTTCAAACTTATCTTTCATTCGACGTGCCAATGCATAGAATCTTTGGGTTACATACTCTTCATCCCCAAGACCTGCAATTTTTGCTACAATGTAAAAACGAGACAGATATGCCCATTCCGTATTGATTTTTCTAAAATCTTTAATCATATTAAAATATGCAGGGGGTATTTGCTGTTGATCTTTCGGCAAAAAATGAATCAATCCCTCCGCATAATAGTCTCCTCTTTCCAGTGCTTCTTCCATTACTATATCGAAAACGTCCAGTGCTTTATTGTAATCTCCAGTCTCTATTGCTATTACTTCCGCAATTAAATCCTTATTATAACGATAAAAAACATCTTTCCATGTGTTTTCATCCCAATAAGGGCTTAG
Source organism: Eubacteriales bacterium (assembly GCA_028691625.1). Classification (GTDB taxonomy): domain Bacteria; phylum Bacillota; class Clostridia; order Peptostreptococcales; family Anaerovoracaceae; genus Anoxybacterium. The sequence continues at coordinate 28 of JAQUYZ010000106.1, read as the reverse complement.
CTGAGCCAGGTATTTCGCATTTTGATCA
>JAQUYZ010000105.1 GCA_028691625.1 Eubacteriales bacterium | reverse complement strand
ATTAATTGCGAAATTTTCTTGGAATTCAGGATAAAAGATGTAATTTTGCTGTCTGCTTAGAGGGTCTCGTGGCCGAGTGGCTAGGCAGCGGTCTGCAAAATCGTCCACAGCGGTTCGACTCCGCTTGAGACCTCGGTTCGAATGCGGGAATGCAAGAATTCGGATTTCAGAGTTGGTTCTGATTTTGGAAGTCCTGATTTCCCGCATTTTTTTATTCTGCAACCTGAAATCCGGAATCTATCAAGGCATTTCCACCTCCGGGCTCTTCCACAAGCCCGATATCCGGTTAGCGGACCAGCCTAATGTTCCCTGATGCCTGAACCCGGCACGTGTTCCCACTTTGGTAAAATGGCCGAACTGGTCCACAAAACCACCCCGAGAATCCCGAAATAATATACCCCCATCTGTCTCTCGAGAAGCGACTCCGTCAGAGAGACAAAGACGAAGAATATGAGGAAGACCAGACCTTCTTTCGATTTTCTCAGCGCCATTGCGAGTTTTACCAGGAGTAATATAAATATCAGTAATGGAAAGATACCGTATGCAAGGGCGATGGACAGATATTGATTGTGGGGATTATACTTATCCGGTGAATAATCGAAGAACTTTCGTGGATCATAACACTGGTCCAAATAATGCTGACTTTTCCTGCTACCCGTACCGGTGAGCCAATGCTCTTTGAACACCTTCACCGCACATGACAATATCTCTGATCTTTCGGTATAAGTGCTTGTTGGAGATGATCCCCTCCAACTCACGGTCTTTCTCTCCAGAATACGGTTATGCAATGAAGGGATGGAAAGGAATGCCAGCACAACGGTCACAATGATTCCAGCCGTCAACGTGATCTTTTTCTTTAACGACAATCCGCTTGTGAGAAGAAGTGCAGCTCCGCCCGCGACAAGTGCAACCGCCGGCATCCTTGCCGACAAAAGGAGCGTAAAGAATGCCAGGAATGCTGAACCGGAAAGGGATATCCAACGTATTAACCCACTCGATCTCATCCCGGAGATAAGAAGGAAAAGCGCTGCTGACCCGCTGAACAACGCATGGTAGGTCGGATGCAGGCAGGACAATTCTTCCATCCTGGTTCTAAGAATATATGCCCCATTGGCAAAGGTTTTTTCATCACTTAAAGTGCCATCCGACAATAAAATCAAAATACTATACAGACTTAGAACAAGTGTGGATACAGAAAAGACCTGCAGGCACCTGTGAAGTGTTTTTTCCCGGTCTCCCTGAAGGATCATTGGTAGTATCAGCGGTGCAGAGAAAAGAAGTAGTTTCTTCTCGAAGGAAAATCTTGCTACCGGATCACCTGGGAAAAGGATGAATTCACCAAGATAAGGCAGGAAAGGGAGGATAAAGAGCCCGTATCTTTTAAAATTGCTCCAGAGCATTCCGGGCCATCCCCCCTTGTGTGTCATCAAACTCATGAATATCACAAGCATGAATATTACATTGCTCATCTTAAGAGGAAGTAAGGGGAAAGTAAACAGAATCAACAGCAGATAATTGCCGATACGCTCCACCAGGTTTCTATGACCGCTGTCAGGCACCAAAACGTGACCTATATTTCTCCATCACGAAGGTATAAAACTCTTGCCTGAATCTTTCAATGCCGAAAGAATGAACATGGCGTCTGAAGACTTCCGGATCATTCCAGCCGGAACCGGATTCGAACCGTAGGATACATTCCACCAGAGAACCAACATCGCGGTATTCGTAAAACATGCCGGTCTTGTCAGTGACCGTCTCAAGGTAACCTCCGATAGCCGGGACTATCACCGGTGTGGCACAAGACTGGGCTTCCACCACGGTAATGCCAAAATCTTCGTTGGCGCCTACGATCAGGGCTTTAGCATTCTGCATCTTTGTTTGCAGATCTTTATCGCTCAGATACCCGGTAAATTTAACATTTGGAGTCGCCATCTTCCGCAGGGATTTATTCATCGGACCGTTGCCGCCGATGACCAGCATCAGATGAGGCAGGCTAGCAAAGGCCCTGACCAGCACCTCTATATGCTTGTAGGTGACCAGGCGGCTGACCGTGAAATAGTACCCCTGTTTGGAAGTAACCGGCACAAAACTATCAACTGATACAGGCGGATAGATGACTGTTGACTCGCGGTGGTAATTCAGCCGGATACGCTCGGCAATATATCTGGAATTGGCAATGAAGTAATCCACCCCGCTGGTATTCTTTACATCCCATTTCCTCAAACGAACCAGGAAGAGCTCCAGGATTTGTTGCAGATATCTATATTTTATAACCTCAAGGTATTCCTGGCGGAGTTGCCATGCATACCGGACAGGACTGTGGCAATAACAAATATGAAGCTGATCCTTACCCGTTTTTATTCCTTTTGCTGCGCAGGATGAAGAAGAGATGACCAGATCGTATCCTTTCACGCTCAGTGACCTCATCCCTGCCGGAAACATCGGAAACATGAAACGATAAAGACGCCGGGCAAAGGGGATATACTGTAATACCGATACCCTGGTATCTTTACCATGAAGAAGTTTTTCACGCTCTTCTCTCGGGAAATAATCAAAAAGACAGAAAAGATCGGCCTCTGGAAAACATTCCAGTATTTCCTTCACAACTTTTTCTGCTCCGCCGACATTATTAAACCAATCGTGTACAATTGCAACCTTCATAATATATCAGAGAGCTCATCAATTAAACGGGAAAGTTTGTATGTAGAATTCCTGAAACTGAAGGAGGTCACTACCTTCTGACGCTGTTGCTCGGTCCGCGACCAGGTCTTTGCCTGATTTATAGCATGAAGCAGGGACTCCTCATTGTTTTGCTCGAAATAAACAGGTATTTCTCCAAAAGACTCCCTGAAAACGGGCAGGTCCGAGGCGATCACGGGCGTTCCAAGGGCAATGGCTTCAAGGATCGGGATACCGAAACCCTCGTAATAGGAGGGATACACCAGTGCACTTGCGTGTTTCATCAGTGAATAATATTTCCTGTTATCCACATAACCCATTTGAAGAACCCCTTCCTGCACGTCCGGCTGTGAATCCCGAAAGACACGGTCAATAGTGCCCGTGGTTACAATCTTATATCCAAGGTCCAGTATCTTTCTTGTATTATGCAGTACGAGTCTTGCGTTTTTCCTTGGGTTTCCCGCGCCACTCAGGAATATGTACGGCTCGTCTACCGGTGTTATATGATCGTAGTCCATTTCCGGCAGACCATTTGGAACGGTGACGATACAATCCTCGGAAATTCTATATTTCTTCATGATCTCCTTCTTCACAGTCTCTGTCACTGTTATCACTTTTAAGGAATGATTCACGATGGCAGGGACGAGGAAACGATACCACCTGCGAAAGGTGGTGTTGAACCAGTGACTGTCCTTTTCAAAAGCCAGGTCATGGATGGTTACGAGCTGTCTTTTCCGAAATAAAGGAGCAGTATTACATAAATTCAGGAGGATTCCTCTTTTGTGGAATAGAAGATATAAAGGCAGCCATATCTGTTCCCAGAGCATTCCCCTGAAAAAGCCTGTGGTTTTAATCGGAAGCATCTCATGAAGGATTCCCGGAGGCGCCAGGAAAACCGCGTCTTTTCTTAGTCTGTGTAACTCAAGACATACTCCTGTGGCATATTGTTGCACTCCCGTGAGCGGTTGAGACAGAAAACGACAATTCACGTAAACAGGCATATGGCAGGGCGAGGACAATGCAAATATAGTGATTCGCGCCAAAACCGAAATTTTTTAATAAAGCATCATGGTAATTATAAAACACTAATTATCAATCCGCAGCAGAACAGCGGTGTGTTGTATTCTTCTTTTTGCAGGATTGTTCGACAAACAAATTTTGTTTCACTGGTTCAAAAAATTTGAGTCTCCAGAATAAATGAGAAAAATATTCGATATCGTACCCACAAAATCCTCATATGTTCTGATTGGAATACATCAATCACCATTATTTGGTTTACCGGATGTGATATTTTATATTTTTGCGAGACCATATGGAGTCAACCCGCAGATATCTGATCTATTATTTAGTTTACAAAAATTTTCAGCTGAAATACAAACACTCGGCGCTTGGTTTTCTATGGAGTTTCCTGCACCCCCTCTTGTATCTTCTGATCTTTGTACTGGTTTTCTCCAAGGCATTTCCATCGATTGCGAATTATCCGCTTTTCGTCCTGAGCGGTCTGATTTTCTGGGTGTTTTTCTCCAATACTACAAACCAGCTCAGCAGTGTTTTCATACGGAATGCGTCACTTATCAAATCCCTGAACATCCCGGTAAACCTGTATGCTTTCGCTGAGCTTGTCTCCGAATTGATGACATCCCTATTGGGTCTTATCCCTTTTATGTTGCTGATGGGTTTTTTTGGAATGAATGTGACCTGGAATCTATTGTGGATCATACCTTTTTTAGTGGTTTATGGCGCATTTGCATATTCGTTGGGATTGATATTGGGGTCACTCAATGTGTTCCTGAGGGACGTGGCCATTCTGTGGAACACCATCAATCCGGCGATTTTCTATCTCTCACCAATTGCGTATTCCATCGATATCATCCCGGCCAGGTACAAAATGGTCTTCCTTTTCAATCCATTTTATTATTTCTTCAAAATCACCAGGGAAATATTATATGAGGGAACGTTTCCCGACTTACATACTTCCCTCCTCTGCATACTTTTTACCTCGGTTTTTCTTTTATTTGCCATATGGATATTCAGGAAAACCCATAATGGTTTTATTTCCAACCTATGAACCCGAATACCCCAATCATCCAGCTCAGGAATGTTAATATCAGTTACTTGCAAAACAGGCACGGCGTATTCTCGTTGAAAGATTTCGTGATAAAGGCTTCCAGGCTTAGTCCATTTGTGAGAAGGACCGTTCTTGAGGATATTAGTTTTAAAATTGACAAGGGCGAGGCGGTGGGCATACTCGGGCGGAACGGTTGCGGGAAAAGCACGCTGTTACGTACAATTTCAGGCATTATCAAGCCTGATAAGGGGGAAGTGGTTGTAAACACGAGATTGTTGCCTTTACTGGCGCTGGGTGTCGGTATCGAGCTGGAACTTACCGGAATGGAGAATATCAGGATCATGATGGCGCTCACCGGCCAGTATTCAAGGGCAACTATAAAAAAATATACAGAGTCCATTCGTGATTTTTCGGGGCTTTCGGAAGAGCAACTCCAGATGCCGGCAAAGATGTATTCAACTGGTATGCTGGCCCGGTTGGCTTTCAGTACGGCAACAGCTACCCAACCCGAATTGCTTCTGGTGGATGAGGTGCTCGCGGTGGGAGATAAAGGATTCCAGGAAAAATGCTACGAGCGTATCCAGGAGTTACGTAGTTCAGGAACCACACTGGTCTTTGTGTCGCATAGCCCTGACGAACTGAGGAGCATTTGTTCCAGAGGCATCTGCCTTGATGATAAAAGAATGATCTTTGACGGTCCTATTGATGGGGCCATTGGTAGTTATCTGAATTTATTCCACTATACACCCCGGCATGGACATACTGGAGAATAACAAAACAACGGACGCCGTGCCAGATAATGTGAAAGGCAATCATACGGACGGGAAAGAGTTTGTCAATACAAACAAGGAGATCGATGATTTAAATACCCAGCTTAATCATGCTTATACGACGATCGATAAGCTGATCAGGAGAGTAGCGGAGCTTGAGGGTGGCAACATGTACAAACTGAAGAAGATACTCCGTAAATACTGGAGAAGGCTTCGCCTTAATTTCAGTAAAGGAGATGACAGGAACAGGTTTTCGCTGCTTTTTCATTATGTTTTCCGGAGAGGAGGCAAAGTCTTAAGGTTTATCCTCGCCAAAGGACTCAAACAGCTGTATCTTCTCACGGAGCCAAGGAAGGTGGTCATCATCGAGGTTGCAGGCAACTATCTGGCCACCACATCAGGATATTCACAGCATCTGATACGGAGACAAATCACGGCCGGCAGGGAACGATTTTACCGTGATCAAATCGCCGGATTCAGGCACAAGCCACTGTTCAGTGTCATTATTCCGGTTTACAATCCTCCCCTTGATTTTTTCCGCCAGGCATTGGATTCGGTTGTCAATCAATTGTATGACGGCTGGGAGATCTGTATGGCTGATGACTGTTCCACCCAGCCTGGCGTGAGAGAAATACTTGAGGAGTATGCTTCAAAATATGCGAATATTAAAGTTGTATACCGGACTGAAAACGGCCATATATCACGTGCTTCAAACTCAGCATTGGAACTGGCCACAGGAGAATATGCCGTGCTCATTGACCAGGATGACCTGCTCCGGAGAGATGCTTTCTATTTTCTTCTGAAGGCTTTGAATTTACGGCCTGATATAGACC
>JAQUYZ010000104.1 GCA_028691625.1 Eubacteriales bacterium | reverse complement strand
ATTACAAAGTAGGAGGAGAATGAAAAATGGATTTTAAACTATCAAAAACGCATTTGCTTCAGCAGGAATTATTCCGTCGATTTGCGGAAAATGAAATAAAGCCAATTGCAGAAGAGATGGATGAAACAGAAGTGTTCGATCTGGAACTTGTGAAAAAGCTCCAAAGATACGGACTCATGGGAATTCCGTATTCAAGAGATTACGGCGGAGTAGGCGGCGACTATCTGGGTTACGCGCTCTGCATGGAAGAGATCTCAAAAATAGACGCCAGCACAGGAATCACCATATCCGTACACACGTCTCTTGCATGCTCCTGTATCGACAGCTTCGGAACAGAAGAGCAGAAACAGAAGTGGCTGAGACCATTGGTGGACGGAAGCAAGGTGGGCTGCTTTGGTTTAACAGAACCGAATGCCGGAACCGATGCTGCGGGACAACAGACAAAAGCAGTACTGGACGGCGACGAGTATGTGATCAACGGAGCGAAAATCTTTACAACGAATTCAGGTTTTGCAGATACCTTCGTGGTCTTTGCAATGACGGACAAATCAAAGGGAACCAAGGGGATTTCGGCATTCGTGATTGACAGAAACACCCCGGGTCTTACCGTAGGGAAGAACATTCACAGAATGGGCATCAGAGCAGCATCAAACTGTGAAGTAGCATATGAAAACGTACGGATTCCGGTAACCCAGCGTCTGGGAAAAGAAGGAGACGGATTTAAGATCGCCATGAAGGCACTGGACGGGGGAAGAATCGGGATCGCGGCTCAGTCGGTAGGAATCGCACAGGGCGCGCTCAATGAAGCAATTAAATATGTAAAAGAAAGAAAGCAGTTCGGAAAGAGAATCTCCTCCTTCCAGAATACGCAGTTCAAAATAGCCGAGCTTCAGACAGTGATTGACGCTGCAAGGCTCATGACCTGGAGAGCGGCAGTATCAAAGGATAACAAAGAGAACTATGGACCATTGGCAGCCATGGCGAAGCTGTTTGCCTCAGAAATGGTAAATGACGTAACCAGAGCCTGCGTGCAGCTCATGGGCGGTTACGGGTATTCCAGAGAATATCCGGTAGAACGAATGATGAGAGATGCGAAAATCACCGAAATCTATGAAGGTACCTCCGAAGCGATGAAGATGGTTATCGCCGGCTCGATGAAAATCAGCTAATCGGGGAATATGAAAGGAGAAAAAAGATGAAAATCGTTGTATGTATAAAACAAGTACCAGACACCAATGAAGTAAAGCTCGATCCGGTGACAAATACTCTGATCAGAGAAGGCGTGCCGAGCATTATCAACCACGATGACAAGTCCGGAATCGAAGCTGCGCTGCAGCTTGCGGAAAAAGTCGGCGGAACAGTAACCGTCGTTTGCATGGGACCTCCACAGGCAGATGTTGCCTTAAGAGAAGCCCTTGCCATGGGCTGTGATGAAGCAGTGCTGGTATCAGGAAGAGAATTTGGCGGATCCGATACCTGGGCTACCGCAGTAATCATAGCAGCCGCATTAAAGAAGATCGGCTATGATCTCGTAATCACAGGACGTCAGGCGATCGACGGGGATACCGCGCAGGTCGGTCCTCAGATCGCAGAAAACCTTCATATTCCACAGGTATCCTATGCGGAGGAAATCAACATAGAAGGAGAGAACGTGATCGTAAAGAGACAGTATGAAGACAGATATCACATGATCGAGGTGAAGCCTCCTTGTCTTCTGACTGCGCTTCAGGAGCTTGCAGTGCCCAGATACATGCATGCAAGAGGTATTGTGGAAGCGTATGAAAAGGAAATCAAAGTATTGGGCTTTGAAGATTTGAAAGATTCCCTGAATCTGGATGAAATCGGACTGAAGGGATCCCCGACAAACGTATTCAAATCCTTTACCAAGCAGGCAAAAGGACAGGGGACGCTGCATGCGGATCTTAGCGTGGATGAAGCGGTAAAAGTGATCATTGATAAGATGGAAGAAAGACATATCATCTGATAAGCTTGCTAAATTTGTCCACAGCGTTGTTGCGCTTCCTGCGTTCGGCGCTAATTAATTAGAATATAAGGAGGAACCCTTTAATGAGTAAAGATATCTATGTAGTAGTTGAGCAGAGAGACGGGAATATCGCCAAGGTCGGGCTGGAACTGATCGGAGAGGCCACGAAGCTCGCTGCTGATTTAGGCCAGAAGGTTTACGGAATCCTGCTGGGAGATAAAATCAAAGAAAAGGCGCAGAACCTGATTCAATACGGAGCCGACGGAGTCGTATATGTGGAAGACCCGATGCTTGCGGAATATGTGACAGAGCCGTATGCAAAGGCGCTGACTGCGGTAATCAAAGAGTGCGATCCTGAAATCGTACTGTTCGGAGCTACTTCCATCGGAAGAGACCTTGCTCCGAGAGTAGCATCCAGAATCCACACAGGACTGACAGCAGACTGCACCAAGCTTGATATCGATGTATTCAAAGCAAACGAAGAAGATCCCGGACAGAAGCTTCTGTTTATGACACGTCCCGCATTCGGCGGAAATATTATGGCAACCATTCTGTGCAAAAACCACAGACCTCAGATGGCTACCGTACGGCCCGGAGTCATGAAGAGACTGGACAAGGATGGGTCAAGAAACGGCGAAATCAAAGAAATCAAGGTAGAATTTGCACCTTCCGATATGAATGTTGTGATCAGGGAAGTTGTGAAGGAAACCCACAAGAAATCAGATATCACGGAAGCGAAGGTACTGGTATCCGGCGGCCGCGGAATCGGATCTCCGGATTTCTTCGGAACATTGAAAGAGCTTGCCGACGTCCTGGGCGGAGACATCTCCTCCTCAAGAGCAAACGTGGATGCAGGATGGGCTGCAAAGGACAGACAGGTTGGACAAACAGGAAAGACCGTACGGCCTGACCTGTATCTCGCCTGCGGCATTTCCGGTGCGATCCAGCACGTTGCGGGCATGGAAGGCTCCGAGTGCGTCATCGCCATCAACAAGAACGATACGGCTCCCATCTTTGATGTCGCAGACATCGGGATTGTAGGAGATGTAAAAGTAATCGTTCCGAAACTGACAGACGCACTGAAGAAATACAAGGCAGCGAACGAATAGATGCCGGCTTGGCTTTTTCTTCGGAATAGGAATTGAAATACGATAGATAGGAAGTATGGATTCTAAAATCTGGTATTTTCTATCTATTCTATTTGTCCTTTGACTTTGCAACGTGTATGTAATAAAATACAACTACGACAACTCTCGGAATGTTGCATCTGACAGGAGGGATAGAATGAAAGAAATTAAAGGATACAGAAAACAGGTTGAGATACTAAGTGACGAAATTATTGAGATCCTTGACAGCCTTAGTATAGCCGTTTGCGTGGATGATGGGGAAGGATACGAGATCTGGATCAATCGTGCGGCGGAAGATCTTTACGAAATAGATAGAAATGATATCATCGGTTATAACATGAAGGATTTGGAAGATGCGGAAGTATATATGCCGTCTCTTACAAGGCAGATTATTAAAAAGGGGCAAAGCCTGAGCATCATTCATGAAAACAGGGTGGGGAAGCAGCTTGTAACGACCGGTATTCCCCTCTTCGATGAAAACAATCAAATCAGAAGAGTGATTACATCTTGTCTTGACATAACCAGAATGCTGGAGCTGGAGCAGGAACTGCAGAATGCAAGAGAAATGATCAGTAAAATAACCGAATATAAGACAGGAGGGCAAAATTTTATAGTATCCAGTGAAGAAATGCAAGAAGTCATGGAGCTTGTAGAGAAAGTCGCAAATGTGGATGCATCAATTCTTATTACGGGAGAATCCGGCACGGGGAAAAGTGATATTGCCAAGCTGATTCATGAAACCGGGAAGCGGAGCCAATTTCCATTCGTTAAAATCAACTGCGGTGCAATCCCGGAAAATCTCCTTGAGTCTGAACTTTTCGGCTATGAGGCAGGAGCGTTTACCGGTTCAAGTAAAAATGGCAAACGGGGGTTGTTTGAGGTAGCCAACTGTGGCAGCCTGCTTCTTGACGAAGTAGGGGATCTTCCAATGCCTCTCCAGGTCAAGCTCCTGCAAGTGCTGCAGGACAAGGAATTTATACGGGTTGGGGGAGAAAAAACGGTCAAAACAGATGTAAGAATTATATCAGCCACCAACAGGGATCTGCATAAAATGGTGTTAGAGGGTAAGTTTCGGGAAGATCTGTACTACAGATTAAACGTGATACCTATTTATATACCGCCTTTAAGAAAAAGACCTGAGGATTTGGTTAACCTCATAAAATTGTTTTTAGAGAGAAGCAATGAACGGTTTGGAGAAAAAAAGGTAATCACGATGGCAGCAATGGTCTTGCTGCTGCAGTATCCATGGCCGGGGAATGTTCGTGAACTGGAGAACGTCATCGAGCGCATTGTGATTACCACGAAGCAGAATGCAATAAGTCCAAACTCGCTGCCCTCTTATTTTCTGAAGCCGGATCACAACAAGGGAAAAGAGGAACTCAAGGTTTCAATGACACTAAAAGAGGGTGTGGAAGCAATGGAAAAGCAGATATTACAGGATGCCGCCAGGATCTATAAAAATACAAGAGAAATTGCGGATGCGCTGAATGTGAACCAATCAACTATAGTCAGGAAACTTGAAAAGTATAAAATCAAAATAGGCAATTGATGCAACAATGCAACATCAAAAGATGCAATTCGGCATCTTTTTTCTTTTTTTTTGTTCGTATTTTTTATAGTGTAAAATGAAAATCCAAATAAATGCAAAGAAATGTGAATTACAGGGATAAACGGGGAAATTTTTAAAATTCAGCGTGTAAAGATTGTTAAAATTATAGCTTTCAAAGCAAGGGTATTCCGAATTGGCACAAGGCTTGCTTATTAATATGGCGTAAGGTAATTATTAGTGTGAACAACCTGGACTGAATCAACTGTTAAAATGTTCACTAATAAAGGAGGTAAGAACAAATGCTGGACTACAAAGGATATGTAGCAGAACTCGTTAATTTATCAAGAAAGGCACAGGCCATCGCGGAAGGATTTGACCAGTCTAAAGCCGATGAACTGGTGGCGGCTATTGCATATGCCTGCTCTCGGCAGGATTTCAGAACAATGATTGCGAATATGCTCGTTGAAGAATCAGGAATGGGAACTGTCGAAGACAAGATCGCCAAGATGTACGGCAGAGTAAAAGGGATTTATCATCAGACGAAGGAAGGGATCTCCTGCGGGCTTGTCGAAAGGAATGAAATGACTGGCATGAGCAAGTATGCGAAACCGATGGGAGTGATCGGAGCCATTGTTCCTATTACAAATGGAGAGGCTACACAGATCATCAAGACGATGCAGTGTTTAAAGGGCAGAAATTCTATCATATTGGCACCCCATCCCAAGGGAGCAAAGACTAATGTTGCAATAGTTAAGATGTTAAGATCCATCTTAAAGAAATTTGATGCCCCAGAGGATTTGGTGCTGGGAATAGACCCGGAGTATGTCAGCATCGCGTGTTCGGGTGAATTGATGAAGCAAGTGGATTTCGTTTTGGCCACGGGCGGAACACCAATGGTAAGATCTGCATACAGTTCCGGAACACCAACCATCGGTGTTGGTACTGGGAATGCTACTACATTCGTTGACGGAACGACAGATCTAAACAAAGTTGCGAACATGATCATGAGATCAAAGACCTTTGATCAGGCAACCTCATGTTCCACAGAGAATAATATTCTTGTCATGGACACGTGTTACGAGGCTTTTGTAGAAGCGCTCCAGAAGCAGGGCGGTTTTATGATTAGAGAAAACACGGCAGAACTGGGGGCATTAAAGAAGACCCTGTGGCCTGAATGGCCTGCAAATCATGGCCTGAACAGACAGATTGTAGCCCAGAGTGTAAATAGGATTGCAGAACTTGCAGGATTGAAACTCCCGGAGGGCACGAAATTCCTTGTGACCGAGGAAAATGAAGGAATCGGCGAGGCTTATCCTTTCACGGGAGAAAAGCTGTCGGTGGTAACTACTCTGATAAAGGTTACATCCTTTGAGGAGGCTTTGGATAAGATGGAAGCAATCCTGGAGTATATGGGCAAAGGACATAGCTGCGGGATACATACAATAGACGATGATAAAATAGAAGCGATGGCATTGCGTATGAAGGTTACAAAAATGTGTGTGAATCAGCCACAGAGCTTATCGAACAGCGGTTCGTGGGAAAATGGATTCCCCAAATCGATGACGCTGGGATGCGGTACCTGGGGACATAACAGTATTTCTCACAATGTAACATGGATGGATCTGTTAAATTTCACATATGTATCAAGGCCAATTCCAAATTTCGAACCAACGGAAGAAGAATTATTCCCT
>JAQUYZ010000103.1 GCA_028691625.1 Eubacteriales bacterium | reverse complement strand
GAATCTGTTCCGCGTTCTTTCATCAGTTTTTCGAGCGCATTGCCCGTGCAGATTCTTGGATATGCGGGCGTATCATAGCCGGCCCCGGCTGCTTTGGCGGAATCCTCAAACCCGGTTGCTACCACGACGTCCGTAAAGCGCTCTTCCACCCTGCCTGCAGTGGTCTGAATCAGGGCACGAAATGTTCCATCCGCATCGGAAACGTCAATCACGTCTGCATTGCAGAGCTTCTTCACCTTCGGGTCACCTTCGATTTCCTTCCAAAGAGTACCTACGGCGCAAAGCCCGCAATGATTGCATTTTTCATCCGCCTTACATCCATAGCTGCGCACTTTTCCGCCGATATCCGCGTTTTTTTCAACGATGCAGGAGCTCATTCCTGCTGCTGAAAGCTCTTTGGCAACCGTGCAACCGGCAAGACCGCCGCCGATAATCAATACATTTTTCACGACTTCACCTGCCACTCCTCCGTGCAATTTATAAATTTTCGCTGCCCGCCGCCTTACACGGAACCCGGCGGAAAACGGTAAAAAGCTTTTCGTTTTTTATGCCTTTTTATATACGTACCAATAGACCATACCGACAAAGATGCCGCCGCCCACGATATTCCCGAGGGTGACCGGAATCAAATTGTCGATTGCAAAGCTTCCCCATGTCAGTGAATTCAGTGCCTCCTGCGACAGGCCCGACAGCCCGGCGAAGGTATCGTTTGCCTTTGCCAGAATTCCCGCGGGGATATAATACATATTCGCCACGCTGTGCTCAAAGCCCGACGTGATAAACAGCCAGATGGGAAAAAAGATCGATAAAATCTTCCCTGCCATGGTGTCCGCTCCGAAGGACATCCAGACAGCCAGGCATACCAGCCAGTTGCACATAATTCCCAGATAAAATGCCTGCAGGCAGCTCAGATTGACCTTGTAGACCGCAAGTTTCAGAGTCACGGCCCCCAGCATGTTTCAGCCGCTTTCCAGCAGGCCGGAATTCACCATCATATAAGCGATCAGAAGAGAGCCCAGTAGATTGCCGGCATAAACAATGATCCAGTTTCTGAGCATTGTGCTTACCTTGCCTTTACGATCCAGAACTGCCGCCAGGATCAGGGTATTTCCGGTAAAGAGTTCCCCGCCTGCAAGCACCACCAGCATCAGGCCGGTTCCGAACACGACACCTGCCAGTGCCTTTCCCAGACCGTAAGTCGTCGGCTCCGCAAAGAGGTTGAAGGCGGCCATGTTGGAGCCCTCAGCCGCAAAGGCGATAAAGGCGCCTGCAAGGATTCCCAGCACAAACAGCTTCTGAAAGCCGGCTGCCGCCTTATCCTGTGAGATGTGAATTGTAAAGTCCAGAATTTCAGCGGGTTTTAAAGGTTTCTTTTCCATTGCGTTTCCCCTTGTTGAAGCTTCATTGCCCGAATAACATGTGCCAGCAAAATCATAGAGGTGACAGTGCCGACACCGCCCGGAACGGGAGTAATGGCGGCAACGGATTCCGAGACCCCCTTAAAATCCACATCACCGCATAGAATACCATCCTCTGTATTGATCCCCACGTCGATGACAATCGAATGTTCGGTAAAATAATTCTTTCCGAAAAATTTTCCCTTTCCCACTCCTGTAACAACAATCTCAGCCGCCGAAGTGACGCGGGGAAGATCCTTTGTCTTTGAGTGGCAGATGGTAACCGTAGCGTTCTCAGCCAGGAGCAGCATGGAAAGGGGCTTGCCCAACACCATACTCCGGTTTACGACCGCTACATTTTTTCCGTTCAGCTCATACTGATAGTATTTTAGTAGTTCAATGACAGCCTCCGGGGTGCATGGCGGAATTCCGCTTTGATCCCCGGTGAATATTTTTTCTGCGTTGACGGGACTCATGCAGTCAATATCCTTTTCCGGCTTGATGGCGCGGCTGATCGCCTCCATGTCGAGCTGCCGGGGCAGAGGCCTGAATATAAGAATCCCATGTGTTTTTGTATCTTCGTTGAGGCTGTTGAGTACAACCATGAAATCAATCATGCTGATATCAAAATCCACCGCAGTCACCTCTGCTTCGATTCCCAGCTCTGCACAGTTTTTCAGGATCCTCGTCTCATACGCCACATCATCGGCACGTTCACCGACCCGCAGTACGGCCAGCTTGGGAGGGGCGCCTCCTGCATTTTTGCGCTCCTCTACCGCTTTGATGATCTCTTCTTTTATTTTATCCGCAACGGGCTTTCCTTTCAGCAGCATATCGTTCTCCTCCTCCACGCCTAAAACAACCCTGAGATTTTACCGGTTTTATCCACATCGATCAACTCTGCCGCCGGTACCTTTGGCAAGCCCGGCATGGTCATGATATCTCCCGTAATGGCAACCAGAAAGCCCGCACCGATGGATGGTTTGATATTTCTTACCGTAATCCGGAAGCCCTTCGGCCTTCCGAGTTTTTTCATGTCGTCAGTCAGGGAGTATTGTGTCTTTGCGATACAGATCGGCAGATTGCCGTATCCCAGCGCTTCGATTTCCTCGATCTGCTTTAAAGAATTTCCGATATAGTCCACTCCGTCGGCTCCGTAAATCCTGGTGGCAATGGCCTCGATTTTATCTTTAACGGGGAGATTGACGTCATAGCAGAATCGGAAGCTGCTCTCGTTTCTGTCAATCACTTTAACAACTTCTTCCGCCAGTGCGAGTCCGCCTTCGCCGCCCTTTTCCCAAACCTCGGAAAGGATCGCATGTACGCCCAGCTCTCTGCACCGGTCCTCAATGTATTTTAATTCTGCGTCCGTATCAGTCGGGAACCGGTTGATGGCAACGACTGCCGGAAGACCGAACACTCCGGTAATGTTTTCAACATGTTTCAACAGATTTTCAATTCCCTTTTCCAGTGCCGGAATATTTTCCGTGCCGGTCTCCGCCTTCGGTACGCCGCCGTGCAGCTTCAGTGCCCGCGCTGTTGCGACGATGACCACCGCATCCGGTCTTAAGCCGCTGAGCCTGCACTTGATATCAAGAAATTTCTCCGCGCCAAGGTCCGCGCCGAAGCCTGCTTCTGTCACCACATAGTCTCCCAGCTTCAGTGCAATCTTCGTAGCCATGACGCTGTTGCAGCCGTGGGCGATATTTGCAAAGGGACCACCGTGAACAAAGGCTGGCGTATGCTCCAGAGTTTGCACGAGGTTCGGCTTCAGGGCGTCCTTCAGCAGAGCGGCGACTGCGCCCTGGCCTTTCAGGTCTCTGACCGTTATCGGTTTTCCGTCATGATTATATGCCAGAATGATTCCGGCAACCTTCTCCTTCAGATCCTCAAGATCATTGGAGAGGCAAAGCACTGCCATGATTTCGGAAGCAACGGAGATATCAAAGCCGTCTTCCCTCGGGGTTCCGTTTGTTTTTCCGCCAAGACCGTTTACCATAAACCTGAGCTGCCGGTCGTTCATATCCAGACATCTTCTCCAGATGACTCTTCTCGTGTCGATCTCAAGACGGTTCCCCTGCTGGATGTGATTATCCAGCAGCGCTGCGATCAGATTGTTGGCTGTGGTCACCGCATGAATATCTCCTGTAAAGTGCAGATTGATATCCTCCATGGGAATGACCTGTGCGTATCCGCCTCCGGCGGCTCCGCCTTTCACCCCGAAAACAGGCCCCAGCGAAGGCTCCCGCAAAGCGATCACCGTCTTTTTCCCCAATTTGCTTAAAGCATCTCCAAGTCCCACTGTGGTAGTGGTTTTTCCTTCTCCCGCAGGGGTCGGATTGATCGCCGTAACCAGAATCAGCTTTCCATTCTCCTGCTGTTTCAATTTGCTCAATATGTTGTAGTCGATTTTTCCCTTATACTTTCCGTAACACTCCAAATATTCATCCTCGATGGAAAGTTTGCCTGCGATCTCCTGAATCAATTTTGGTGCGGCTTCCTGCGCGATTTCGATATCACTTTTGAAACTCATTTTTCTCCTCCTGCTCCTTCTGAATCATTTTTACCGTATAAACATATTCTGTTGCAGCCGTTCGTTTTATGAAATATCAGGTTGTCGTTGATATAAAGTATCTATGATAAGCATACCGTAACTTGTCACTTTTTTGATATCATTTCTTTCAGAGGTTTTTGTATTATCTTTGGATTTTCTGCCTGATTTCGTGCGATTTTGTTACATATTTATCATAGTTTTATGATTATTTTGCGCTCTTTATAAAAACTAACGACACTTATTCCATGAGAAACGATATCGTCCTTCTGGTTAATCATACCTTATCGCCTTTTTTTACGCAATATTATTTCAATCACAATACAAGCTGTGAGGTTTCTACGCCCACAGCTTGCTTCGTCTTAACCGTCTTATCATGTTGAATAGAAAGGATTGACGCTATTGGATATCCGCACCAAACCCGCATTGGCCGAAACCACGATTGCCTTGGCCATTGCCATTCCCCTGCATGCCGCCAAATCCGGCACCCATTCTTTGTCCGATTCGTTCTGATCCTGTGCCATCGCAGAAAGCCTGATTCTCCTCTATTGCCGCAATGATTTCATCGGCCCGCTCCTGTGTGATCAGGCCTGCCTCCACCCTGTCGGCCAAACGATCCTTTTTGATCTGCAGCATTTCTGCACGAAACGCTTCCTGCTTTCCGGCCAGCGCCTCTGCAGGTGTGTTGTATGGGACAGCTGCAAACGCAGTGGCGGTTGTGGCTCCGATGGCCAGAATCACAGCTCCGGCTAAAATAAGTTTCTTGATGTTTTTCATTTTAATACCCTCCTTAATAACTTGGCAGACACGATCGATTTGGTTTCATAATGAAAGACTTTTGTCTGCTATGATGATAGAATACCCATAAAATATGGCAAAAATATGTCTTTCTATTTATAAATCTTTGTTATTTTGATTAAAAATAACACACTTTTGCCACAAATCTTATTTTCCGATATGATATACTGATTCCAACATTGATGTGATAGAATGAGCATTATTTAGCTCGGGGTGAATGCTATGCCAACAATTCTGATTGCAGATGACAATAAGCAGATTACCTCCATTTTAGAGGAATATGCAAAGAAAGAGGGTTTCGTAACGAAAATCGCTTTGAACGGGCGGGACGCACTGGACCTGTTTCAAAAGGAGAAGCCCGACCTTGTGCTGCTTGATGTCATGATGCCGCTGATGGATGGGTTCGAGGTGTGCCGTGAGATCAGAAAAAATTCTAACGTTCCGGTTATCATGATTACAGCCAGAGGTGAGGACTTTGAACGGATTATGGGATTGGATATCGGCGCCGATGACTATATCGTCAAGCCGTTTTCTCCCGGAGAAGTTATGGCGAGAGTGCGCGCCGTCTTACGCAGAATCACCCATTCGGGAGATCAAAATCAGCAAATCTATTCTTATTCCAACTTAAAAATCAATTTAGATGATTACACTGTGACCGTGAGTGATTCCAATATTCAGTTAACAAAAAAGGAAGTTGAGTTGTTATGGACGCTGGCAACAAACAGGAATAAGGTGTTTTCCAGGGACAACCTTTTGAATAGCTTGTGGGGGTATGACTATTTCGGGGACAGCCGTACGGTGGATTCCCATATCAAACGCCTGCGATCAAAACTGGAAGCGGTCGCCCATGAGGAATGGGAGATCAAAACCGTCTGGGGTGTCGGCTATAAGTTCGAGGGAAAAGCCAATGAAAAATAAAATAGCATATCGACTGGTTCTATACTTTTCAGCCACGCTGCTTCTGTTTTCTATTATCATCGGCAGTGTATTCCTGATGCTTTTTAAAGCTCATACCATTGAGTTTCAGAAGTCGGAATTGGAAAACCGTGCAATTACCATTGCAGAAAACCTTTCTGATTTACTGAGCGATGCATCCTACAACCCCGGCTCCAGAATGGGAATGACGGGGGGAGGACAGGGCGGCTATATGGCCTACCTCCGCTTTTTAGATGATATCGCCATGGCAGATGCCTGGATTGTAGACGAAAACCTTCAATTGATTACGATTCATAATAGAGAGAATCCGTCGTTCAATTATGCGGATCTGCCAAAAGAAGCCGGTACCGTTGTGGAGGAGGTTTTCCAAGGCGAAACAACCTTCAGCGAAGGCTTCAGCGACCTGCTGAAAACGCCCACATTAACCGTCGGAACTCCAATTCTGAAGAACGGCAATATAGCCGGAGCCTTATTGCTTCATTCTCCCGTAAAAGGGATCAATGACGCAGTCGGTCAAGGCTTCCGCATCTTGGCGGTCAGTGTTACCATCGCCCTTGTATTATCGATCATCCTGTCGGTTCTGTTCACGGTTTCTTTTACGAGGCCATTGAAAAAGATGAAAAATTCAACGGTGCAGCTGGCAGCCGGTGATTATACCATGAAAACCGGTGTTCATGGCAAGGATGAAATCGGGGCGCTTGCATCCGCAATTGATATCCTGAGCG